>JAUTXA010000063.1 GCA_030838265.1 Actinomycetota bacterium
TCGGTCTCGTAGACCGGCGACACGGCGACGACGTCAGGGAGGGCGTCGATGGCGGCTCGCAGGTGGATCCGTCGGTCACCGAGGTTCGACCCCAGGCCGACGAAGGCGCGCACCGCCTTAGGGGCGCCGGATGGTCACGGCCACGGCATCGACGTCGAGCGGGATCGGAGGCCGAAGCTTGGTGACCGTCACCGTGACGGCCCGCGCCCCGGCGTGGGTGAGCACAGCGGCGGCGATGCGCTCGGCCAGACGCTCCACCAGGGCGTGGTGCTCACTGGTCACGATGCGGGCCACGTCGTCGGCCACCGCGCCGTAGTCGACGGTGTCGGCCAGCTCGTCGGACGCGCCGGCGACGCTGAGGTCGGCTTCGATGTCGATGTCGACTTGGAAGGGCTGGGGCCGGGCCTGCTCCTCGGGCAGCACGCCATGGGTGCCGGTGGCCCGCAGGCCCCGGATGTGGATCAGGTCGCCGTCGCTCACAGGTTCTGGCTGAGGGCGACCAGCTCGCGGCCCGGCGGGCCCATCTGCCTTCCGACGATGCGCTCGACGATGGTGATGGCCTGCGGCGGGGTCGGCAGGGCTTTGGCCCACAGCAGGTAGCCCCCGACGACCCCCATGAGCCGGTCGCTGAGCTCCTCTTGGTGGACGATGAGCTTCTGGCCCTCAGCCAGCCAGTCGCGCAGGTGGGCGAACAGGTCGGGCAGCACGGCCTGGACGTCGGCGTGGGGCCCGAGCGGGAAGTGGGCCCACGGCATGCCGAGCTCGTCATAGGCGTGGAGGTTGTGAGGCGACGACAGCAGCGAGACGATGCGGCTGAAGCCCTGCTCCCGCAGCCAGATGATCTCCTCCTGGCGGCGCACCTTGCGGTGGTTGCGGGCGTAACCACCCGGTCGCTCGGAGATGGCGAGGCGGTCCTTGATGACCCAACAGAAGTTGCGGGGCTCGATGCCCGCCGCCCACTTGCCCCTCATGCCGCCACCAGCCGCATGGCCTGGACCGTGGCGGCGACGTCGTGGACGCGCACCATCGCCGCGCCGTGAGCCGCAGCCCACACGGCGACGGCCAGCGAGCCCTCGAGGCGGTCATCGACCGGGCGGCCGCCGGTGAGGGCGCCGATGAACGACTTGCGACTGGCTCCGACCAGCACCGGCCAACCTGCCGCGGCCAGCTCGCGCAACCGCCGCAGCAGCGAGAGGTTGTGAGCCGCGGTCTTGCCGAAACCGATGCCGGGGTCGACCCAGACCTCGGTGACACCGGCGGCGGCCGCCGCCTCGGCCCGCTCGACGAGGAAAGCCGTGACTTCGCCCACCACGTCGTCGTAACGAGGCGCGGCTTGCATCGTCGTCGGGTCGCCCTGCATGTGCATGGCCACCCACCCGGCGCCGGCTTGGGCGGCCACCGGGAAGAGCGAGGCCGAGACGTCGTTGAGCAACGAGGCCCCCGCGTCGAGGGCGGCCTCGGCCACCGCCCGCTTGCGGGTGTCGATCGAGACCCGGACACGGGGTGCCAGGGCGGTGATCACCGGGAGCACGCGGCGCAGCTCCTCATCGGCGGCCACGGGCTCGGCCCCCGGCCGGGTGGACTCGCCGCCCACGTCGACCACGTCGGCCCCCTCGCGCACCAGCTCGAGGCCGTGCTGGACGGCGGCGTCTGGGTCGAGCCAGCGTCCCCCGTCCGAGAAGGAGTCAGGCGTGACGTTGAGCACGCCCATGACCAGGGTCGACATGTCTGGGCCAGCGTACCGACGTCAGCCCGGGGCGGATGGGTGATCTGAGGGTATTTTTCCGCCCATGCCGGACAACAACCTCACGCGGGCCGAGGCCCGCCAACGCGCCCAGCTCCTCTCGGACGTCTCCTACGTCGTCGACCTCGACCTCACGGGCGGGCCCGAAACCTTCGGTTTCGAGACCACCATCGGGTTTCGGTGCCGCAGGCCCGGCGAGTCGACCTTTCTCGACCTGACCGCGCCCGCGGTCACCGTCATCGAGCTCAACGGCGAGACGGTGCCAACCGACCGGTTCAACGGTCAGCGGGTCGAGCTCGAGGGGCTGGCCGCCGACAACGTCGTCCGTGTCGTCGGCGAGGGCGAGTACAGCCACACCGGCGTCGGTCTGCACCGCTTCGTCGATCCCGTCGACGAGCAGGTCTACCTGCACACCCAGATGGAGCCCTTCGACGCGCACCGAGTCTACCCATGCTTCGACCAGCCCGATCTGAAGGCGCCGTTCACCCTGAACGTCCTCCTGCCCGAGGGTTGGACCGCCATCAGCAACGAACCGGCGATCGATGGCGACACGGGCGAGGGCAATGGCCCTGTCCGGTTCAAGACGACGGTCCCGCTCTCGACCTACGTCACCGCCCTCGTCGCCGGGCCCTTCCACCGGGTGACCAGCCGCCATGGCGATGTCGACCTCGGGTTGTTCTGCCGCCAGTCGCTGGCCGAGTTCCTCGACGACGTCGAGCTCTTCGAGCTCACGGGGCAGGGCCTCGACTACTTCACCGCCCTGTTCGACCAGCCCTACCCCTACACCAAGTACGACCAGCTCTTCGTCCCCGAGTTCAACGCTGGCGCCATGGAGAACGCGGGCTGCGTGACCTTCAGCGAGGGCTATGTGTTTCGCTCGAAGGTGACCGACACGGCCCGCATGGGCCGGGCCGGCACCTTGCTGCACGAGATGGCCCACATGTGGTTTGGCGACCTCGTCACCATGCGCTGGTGGGACGACCTGTGGCTGAACGAGAGCTTCGCCACGTACATGGCAACGCAGGCCTCAGCGTCGGCCACCCGCTTCGGCCCCACCAGCTGGGTCCGGTTCACCCAGGGCATCAAGACGTTCGCCTACGCCCAGGACCAGCTTCCCTCGACCCACCCGATCTCGGCCGACATCGTCGACACCGATGCCGTGCGCGTGCACTTCGACGGCATCACCTACATGAAGGGCGCGTCGGTGCTGCGCCAGCTCATCGCCTGGGTGGGTGACGAAGGCTTCACCTCTGGCATTCGCTCCTACTTCAAGCGGCACGGAGGGGGCAACGCCGAGCTCACCGACTTCCTCGCCGCCCTCGAAGAGGGATCCGGTCGACAGCTCGCGGCCTGGTCGAAGGAGTGGCTCGAGACCGCCGGGGTCAACACCATGCGGGTCGAGCTGGCCGTCGACGACGCGACCGACACCTACACGGGGGTGACCCTGTTGCAGGAGGCACCTGCGGACCACCCCACCCTTCGGTCACACCGGTTGGCGGTCGGCCTGTATCGCCACGAGGGCGGGAGGCTGACCCGCACGCGCCGCGTCGAGCTCGACGCCATCGGGGCCCGCACCGACGTGACCGACCTGGTGGGCGAGTCCGTCCCCGACCTGCTCCTGATCAACGACGACGACCTGGCCTACACCAAGGTGCGCCTCGATGCGCGCTCGGTGGCCACCCTCGTCGACCACTTGAGCGACCTCGACGATCCGTTGGCGCGAGCCCTGTGCTGGAACGCCCTGTGGGACATGGTGCGCGACGCCGAGCTGGCCGCTCGTCGCTTTGTGGAGATCGTGGCCGCCCACGCACCGCTCGAGACCGAGCTCGCCACCATGCAGCAGCTGCTGGGCCAGGCCCAGAGCGCCATATCGCAGTACAGCGACCCCGCTCACCGGGCCGCCTTGCACCGCCGGCTGGGTGAGGTGGCGCGCCGGTTCCTCGCCCTGGCCGAGCCCGGGAGCGATCGCCAGCTCACCTTCGCTCACCTGATGGTCGCCACCGCCGACACGGCCGACGAG
Source organism: Actinomycetota bacterium (assembly GCA_030838265.1). Classification (GTDB taxonomy): domain Bacteria; phylum Actinomycetota; class Acidimicrobiia; order Acidimicrobiales; family BP-101; genus BP-101. The sequence continues at coordinate 3,765 of JAUTXA010000063.1, forward strand.
CTGGCCCAGCTGCGCCGCTTGCTCGATGGCGACGAGACGATCGAGGGTCTGGCCATCGACACCGACTTCCGCTGGTCGCTCGTCGGCCAGCTGGCCCGCAAGGGAGCGGGCGACGCCGCCCTCATCGATGCCGAGGCGGAGCGGGACCCGACCGACATCGGGAAGCGCCGGCGACTCGGGGCGTTGGCCGCACGGCCCGACGCCGAGAGCAAGGCCGCCGCTTGGAAGCAGCTCCTCGACGATCGTGACCTTCCCCTGCAGTCGATGGGCGCCATCGCCGGCGGGTTCAAGGACTTCGACCAGGAGGAGTGGCTCGCTCCCTACACGTCGCGCTACCCCGAGGTGCTGGGAGCCATCTGGGACGAGCGGTCAGACGAAGAGGCCGGGCTGCTGACCGGTGCCCTCTTCCCCAACTGGTCGAAGGACGAGCGCACCCTGGCCGCGGCCGACGCCGCCCTGGCCATCGAGAGCATCCCCCCTCACGGAAAGCGCACCATCGGCGAGATCAAGGACACCGTCGAGCGAGCCATGCGGGCCCAGGCCTGCGACCGGGCCGAAGGGGGCAACGAGTAGGTCTTAGCCCCGGGCGTTGATGAAGGCCATGGCTTCGGCCCGGGTGGCGGGGCTGTCGCGGAAGAGACCGCGGACGGCCGAGGTGACGGTGACGGCACCGGGCTTCTGGACGCCCCGCATCGACATGCAGAGATGCTCAGCCTCGATGACCACGAGGACGCCGCGAGGGGCGAGGACTCGCTCGACCTCATCGGCGATCTGGGTGGTGAGGCGCTCCTGCACCTGGGGACGACGGGCCACGCAGTCGACCAGGCGGGCCAGCTTCGACAGCCCGGTGATGCGGCCATCGTCGTTCGGGATGTAGGCCACGTGGGCCCGTCCGAAGAAGGGCACGAGGTGGTGCTCGCACATGCTGTGCATGTCGATGTCTCGGACCATCACCATCTCGTCGTGGCCAGCATCGAACGTGACGTTCAGCACCGACCCGGGATCGGCGTTGAGGCCGCGAAAGATCTCGGCGTACATGGCTGCCACCCGCTCAGGCGTGCGCTGGAGGCCGTCCCGATCGGGATCCTCGCCGATGGCCTCGAGGATCTCGCGGACGGCCTTCTCGATGCGCCCGAGGTCGAAGGCCTCGCCGCTCACGACTCTCGCGACGACCGGGCGGTGGCCGTCCGCGAGGCCCGTCGCCGCGTGCCGGTACCGGCGGTCGGGTTGGCGTTGGCGGCCCGCCCGTTGCCCTTGCCCGACCAAGGAGCCAGCTCGCCGATGATGGTCATGAGGTCAGCGGTGTCGAGCGTCTCCTTCTCGACCAAGGCTGCAGCCAGGGTGTCGAGGGTCTCGCGGTGGGCGCGCAGGATGGCCATGGCCTCGGCCTGGCACTGCTCGATGATGAGGCGCACCTCGGAATCGATGCGCCCCGCCACCTCGTCGGAGTAGTTGGCCTGATGCCCGAAGTCGCGGCCCAGGAAGACTTCGCCGTTCTTCTGCCCCAGCTGCTGGGGCCCGAGCAGGTCGCTCATGCCGTACTCGGTGACCATGGCCCGGGCGATCTCGGTGACCTTCTCGATGTCGTTGGCCGCGCCGGTGGTGATCTCGTCGAACACGAGCGACTCGGCGACCCGGCCGCCGAGGGCCATGGTCATCATGGCCATCAGCTCGCTGCGGGTGTGGGTGTACTTGTCTTCGGGGAGCGACCAGGTGAGGCCGAGGGCGCGGCCGCGGGCGACGATCGACACCTTGTGGACAGGGTCGGCGTGGGGCAGGACGTGGCCGACGAGGGTGTGGCCGCCTTCGTGGTAGGCGGTGACCAGCTTCTCCTTCTCGCTCATCACCCGGGTGCGGCGCTCGGGACCGGCCACCACTCGGTCGATGGCCTCCTCGAGCTGCATCATGCCGATCTGCTTGAAGCTGTGGCGAGCGGCGAGGAGGGCGGCCTCGTTCATCAGGTTGGCCAGGTCGGCGCCGGTGAAGCCCGGAGTCCGCTTGGCCAGCACGTCGAGGTCGACGCCCTCGGCCAGGGGCTTGCCCTTGGCGTGCACGTCGAGGATCTTGCGCCGCCCGATCATGTCGGGACGGTCGACGACGATCTGGCGGTCGAAGCGACCGGGGCGAAGCAAGGCGGGGTCGAGGATGTCGGGTCGGTTGGTGGCGGCGATGAGGATGACGCCGGTCGTCATGTCGAACCCGTCCATTTCGACGAGGAGCTGGTTGAGGGTCTGCTCCCGCTCGTCGTGACCGCCGCCGAGGCCGGCGCCGCGGTGGCGGCCGACGGCGTCGATCTCGTCCATGAAGATGATGGCGGGCGCCGCGTTCTTGGCCTGCTCGAACAAGTCGCGCACCCGACTGGCCCCGACGCCCACGAACATCTCGACGAAGTCAGATCCTGAGATCGAGAAGAAGGGGACCCCGGCCTCGCCGGCCACGGCCCGGGCCAGCAGGGTCTTGCCGGTGCCGGGCGGACCGTAGAGCAGCACGCCCTTGGGGATCCTCGCCCCCAGGGCCTGGAACCGGGCCGGGTTCTCGAGGAACTCCTTGATCTCCTCGAGCTCGGCCACCGCCTCGTCGGAGCCGGCCACATCGGCGAAGGTGACCTTGGGCTGATCCTTGGTCATGACCTTGGCCTTGGCCTTGCCGAACTGCATCACCCGGTTCCCGCCGCCCTGCATGGCGTTCATGATGATGAAGAAGAAGACGAGGAGCAGGGCGAAGGGCAGGATGTTGAGCACCAGCGACAGCCACGGGTTGCCGTGCGGCGATTTGGTGTCGAAGGGGATGTTGGTGGCCTTGATCTCGGCGGTCAGCTCGTCGCCGTACTCGGCCAGGTAGTGGGCCTCGAACTTCCGGATCGAACCGTGGGAGCGGTACTGACCCTGGATCTTGTTGTCGCCGTCGATGAGCTCGACCGAGGTCACCTGGCGCTCGGCCAGCTTGGTCTCGAAGGCGCGGAGGCTGAGCTTGTCAGGCGTGCGGCCGCCGCTCCAGAGGGTGCTGGCGACGGCGAGGACGATGAGGGCGAGCACCACGTAGGTGATGGCGCTGCGAAGGATCTTTCTCACGATCCCCTCAGGGTACTTAGGCGTCGCTGCCTTCGTACACGCAGACAAAAGGCAGATTCCGGTACCGCTCCTTCACGTCGAGGCCATACCCGACTACGAACTTCGGGGGGATCCGGAATCCGACGTACCGCAGGTCGGGGTCCTGGCGCTGGAGGCCCTCTTTCACCAGCAGGGCGCACACCTCGAGGCTGGCCGGCTGGCGGGCCTCGAGGTTGCGACGGAGGTAGGCCAGGGTGAGGCCGCTGTCGACGATGTCCTCGACGATCAGGACGTGGCGGTCCGAAAGGTCGAGGTCGAGATCCTTCACGATGCGGACCACGCCGCTCGTCTTGGTCGCGCTGCCGTAGGACGAGACAGCCATGAAGTCGAACTCGACCGGGAGGCTGATGTTGCGAGCCAGATCGCTCATGAACACGAAGGCGCCTTTGAGCACACCGACCAGCAGCGGGGGCCGGCCCTCGTAGTCGGCCGTGATCTCGTGGCCGAGCTCGACGATCCGCTGTTGCAGGGTGTCGGCAGGGACGACGATCTCGCCCAGGTCCCGATCGTCCACGAGCAGACTCTAAGCGGGCTCGACCCGGAGCCGTCCACCCGAGCGGGCGACCCGTCCGACGGCTGTGATCTCGCATGCCGTCACTTCGCCCCGGGCCACGGCCAGAACGCGCTCGACGGCGTCGGCGCCGACCGGGTGCTCGCCGGCCAGCCAGAGTCGAACGGCGCGGCGGGCCAGGGCGACGGGGGCCGCGGCCAGGGCCCGGGCGTCGGTCGGGTCGATGTCGCGGGCTAGGGCGTCGAGGAGCTCGGCGTCGTCGCGCAACAGCCCGGCTTGGCGGGCGACCACGGCGCCGACGTCCCTTCCCGCCACGTCGTCGAGCAACGGCATGACCTCGGCGCGCACCCGGTTGCGGCGAAAGGCGGGATCGGCGTTGGACGGGTCCTCGACCGGTTGCAAGTCGAGGGCGGCGCAGAGATGACGAGTGTCGGCGCGGCGCAGGGCGAGCAGCGGATGGCGCGGACCGGGGCGCATCCCGGCCAGGCCGTCGAGGGCGGCACCCCGCATCAGGTTGAGGAGCACGGTCTCGGCCTGATCGTCGGCGGTGTGGCCGGTGACGACGTCGGTGGGCAGGGCGGCATAACGGGCGGCGCGGGCCCGAGCTTCGAGGTTGGGGCCGGGCTCGACAGTGACGACGACGGCGTCGAAGGCGGCATCGAAGCGAGCGGCGGCGGCGGCCACGACACCAGCCTCGTCGTCTCCTGTCGGCCTCAGGCCATGGTCGACGTGGACGGCGGTGACCTGGCACCCGGCGCTGACGGCCAGGACGAGGAGGGCGAGCGAGTCGGCGCCCCCCGACACGGCGCACGTCACCGCGGATCCGGCCGGAGCGAAGGTGCAGCGGGTGAGGAGGGGGCCCACCAGCTCGGCGGGCGCCGCCATCGGGTTAGCGAGGAACGTCGCGGAGGGCCCCCTGGCGCGCCAGGTTGACCAGCTCCGGGACGGAGCGGACGCCGAGCTTGCGGGCGATGCGACGCAGGCTGGCGTAAACGTTCGAGCGGCTCACCGACAGCTGCTCGGCGGCCTCCCGGACGGTGGGAGTCGACGCCACGACCTCAAGCAGCTCGCACTGCTTGTCGGAGAGCTTCTCCATGTCGGTGGCGGCCACGGGCGGGGGGCGGGGCGGGGGCGGCTGATCGTCGGGCAGGTGCTCGAGGCGGGTGAGCTTGGGTCGGGCTGCGGCCGACGCTTCGCCCAAACCCTCACCCTTCTCGACGCGCGCCAGCTGCTCGAGCGAGGTCCGTTGCACCTTGCGGCGTCGGGCCGGCTCGGGCTCACCCTCGAGCGAGAGGACGATCTCGTCGCGCAGCTCCTGCATCGAGAACGGCTTGGTGATGTAGCGGATGGCGCCCTCGATGCCGCCCCGGATGCGGTCGAGGTCTTCGGTGCGGGCCGTCAGCATGAGCACGGGGATGGAGGACACCCGGAGATCGGCCTGGCTCTTCAGCCAGCTCAGGACCTCCCAGCCGTCCATGCCGGGCATCATCACATCGAGGACGATCACGTCGGGCGGCGCCTCTTGCACCGCCTTCAGCCCCGCCGGTCCGTCGTGCGCGGAGATCACCTCGTGTCCATCGAGTTCGAGGTTGATGCGCACAAGCTCCCGGATGTCGGGCTCGTCGTCGACCACCAAGACGGTTGCCATCGTCTGGCTTCAGGCTAGCGAGCCGCCGCCATGCCGGACCGGATGCGCTGGATCCACGCCTGAGGTTCGCGGATCTCGGCCGCCGTCGGGAGGGCTTCGGGCCCCCGCCAGGCCTCGTCGAGCAGGGCCGGGCCACCCTCGGCCTCGACCGCCTCGATGAACTTCTCACCCTGCTCGTACTGGCGCATCTTGGCCTCGAGCCCGACCATCTTCTGCAGGAACGCGGCCGGTGGCGACGCGTTCTTGCGCCGCTCCCGCAGGACGCGGGCGAAGCGGTCGGCGCTGGGGATGCGTTCGGCGCCGGCCCGATCCATGGTGACGTCGCCGTGGCCTTCGAGCAGGCTCATGAGTCCTTGCACCTTCTGGAGGACCTCGTGCTGCTCGGGACTGGCGAGGAGGGCGACGAGGCCGCCTTCGTCTAGGGGGTTGCGCCCGGCCCGGACCTCGTCGACCGCCCGCCTGATGGCTTCGAGGAAGCGCTTAGGGTCAGGGTCGATGCCGCTGAGCGAGGCCTCGACCAGCGACCGGAAGTAGTCGCCCATCCACGGGATGCCGGTGAACTGGGCCCGGTGCGTCACCTCGTGCAGCGCCAGCCACAGCCGGAACTCGCGAGGCGGGAAGGCGAAGCGCTTCTCGAGGGCGAGGATGTTCGGGCCCACGTAGTAGACGAGGTCCTGCTCCTCAGGCGACTCGTCTTCGATGAGGAGGAGGTCGTACTGCCCGAGGACACGGGTCGACATCCAACCGAGCATCGTCCCTAGCTGGGCACCTGCGATCGCCCGACCGACGGGAGCGATGGGGGTGGCGTCCATGCGAGGGCCGAGCTTGTCGGTGACGGGCTTCAGCAGGCGACGGAACGAGGCGATGTTCGCCCGCACCCAACCGGCCCGGTCGGTCACTCGCGCCCGAGCCGGGCCTTGGAGCGACCGCAGTCCGGTGGCCGCTCCCACCAGCTGCTCGGCCTCGGCCGTCAGCTCGTCGAAGTCGGGCTGGAGGGTGGCGTAGTGGTACGACTCGGCGAAGGGCTCCCTCCCCGCCACCTTGACCGCCACCTTCTCGGCCAGCTCCCACGAGACGGGGTCGGCCACCTACCGCCTCGGGTACTTCTGGCTGGAGACCTTGACCAGATAGCCGAGACCGACGCCGATCAGGGCCAGGACGGTGACGCCCACAAGGAGCACACCGATCCAGTAATGCCAGACCTTGGCGGCGAGGATGAAGTCCATGCCGCCGATGCTAGTGGGGTCAGGCGATCTTCTTGCCCCGGGTCCGCGGGACGCTCATGGGCTCGTGTTGGTAGCAGTACTTGCCGCTGTTGTACATCGACAGCTTGGTTTCGCAGCCCAGCTCCTTGCAGGTGCGCCCGGCCCCGAAGGACCTCGACGGGCGCTCGCTGCCGGCGAAGGGGGTGCCCTGTACGGCGCGCTCACTCATATGCCTGCTAACGCCCCCGAATCCGGCGCTATTCCGGGAAGTCGAGGGGCCCGGAGGTACCACCGCGGGCCTCGAACCGGATGGATTCCGTGATGCGAATCCGGAGTGATTCGGGCACTTGCTCCTGGCACTTGCGGGCGATCACCATCCGCAGCTCGGCCTCGAAGTCGAACTTCTCGAGGCAGGGCGGGCAGGCCTCGAGGTGGGACTGGATGTGGGCCAGGCGGTCGGGCGTCAGCTCGCCGTCGAGGAAGTGGTAGAGCGTGTGGACTGCGTCGCTGCAATCGATGTCGTCGTGCTCACTCACCACTGTCTCCGACCTCTACCGCTCGGCTGACGAGCCCTCGCTCGACTCCGAACTCGTACAACGCCTTCTGGAGCGCTCTTCTTCCGCGATGGAGCCGCGACATCACGGTACCGATCGGAATGTCGAGGATGTCGGCGATCTCCTTGTACGAGAAGCCCTCGACGTCGGCCAGGAGAACGGCCATCCGGAACTGCTCAGGGAGAGACTCGATTGCCTCCTTCACCGCGCTGTCGGTGATGTGGTCGAGAACCTCCTCCTCGGCGCTGCGCCCGGCGGCGGCGGCCTCGAGCCCGCCCAGCCGGCGATAGAGGTAGAGGTCCTCGACGTCTTCGATCTCGGTCTGCTCGGGCCGGCGCTTCTTGGCTCGGTAGCTGTTGATGAAGGTGTTGGTCAGGATGCGGTAGAGCCAGGCCTTGAGGTTGGTGCCGGCCTGAAAGCCACCGAATGCCCGGTAGGCCTTGAGGTACGTCTCTTGCACGAGGTCTTCGGCGTCGGCCGGGTTGCGCGTCATCCGCAGCGCCGCGTTGTAGAGCGCCGGCATGAACTCCATGGCGAGGTCGGCAAAGGTCGCCTGATCGGCCATGGGGCACCCTACGACTTGCGGGCGCCCGTCAATCAATCCTCAAGGGTGGCGCGCGTCACACCAGGCGGAGCAGCGCGGCGCTGGCCGCCGCTGTCGCCACGACCGCCAGAAACGGGGCCCCCAAACGATGGGCGACCATCGCCACCGCCACGCCGGCCAATCTGGCGTCGATGGCCAGGCGATGGCCCTCGGTCAACGTGCTCAGAGCGGCGAGGGCAGCGAGCAGGGCCACCGGCAGCAGATCGGCGATCCGCCGCATGTTCGGGTGATCGAGGACGCGGCTGGGCAGCGACACCCCGGCCAGCTTGAGCAGGTAGCAGCCGAGGCTGCCGGCGATCACTGCGGCCCAGATCACCGCCCCGCCACCCCCGCGACCACGGCCACGGCCGCGGCGGCCAGGACAGGAACGCCAGCCGGCGCGAACGGAGAGAGGGCGAGGGCGACCGCGGCCGCGGTGAGGGCGATGGCCCACGGCTGTCGCCCCTTCATCCGGGGCGAGAGGAGGGCCAGAAAGGCCGCGGGCACGGCGGCGTCGAGCCCCAGCTGCTTCGGGTCGGTGAGATGGCGGGCGGCCACGGCACCCAGCAACGTCCCCAGGTTCCAGAGCACGAACACGCTGAGCCCGGTGGCGAAGAACCCGACCCGTCCGTCGCCGTCCTCGTCGCCCTCGTCGCCTTGGTCGCGCTCGGCGCCCCTGCCCGTCTGGGCCAGGGCCATCGCCGTCGACTCGTCGATGACGAGCTGAGCGACGACTGCCCGCTTCGGCCCGCGCAGCCCCAGCATCGGGGCCAGGCGCAGGCCGTAGAAGGCGTTGCGGGCTCCCAGCAGGACGGCACTGGCGGCGCCGGCAAGCGGGTTGCCCCCGCTGGCCACCACGCCGACCAAGGCGAACTGCGAGGCGCCCGAGAACATGAGCAGCGACAGGGCACAGGTCTGGGCCAAGTTCAGGTGGGACGCGATCGAGATGGCCCCGAACGACAAGCCGTAGGCCCCAGTGGCGACGCCCACGCCGATGCCGTCGCCCACGATCTTCCGGTGCCGGGCTTTCATCCCGGCGAAGTTAGGCGCGGCCCGGCGCGTGCTCACCGGCTCTCTCTCACTGACGGGCAGCCATGATGGCGGGTTGTGATCACCGCCTTCGGCGTCGTCGCCCTCACGTTCATGATGGGCATGTACGCCCTCGAGGGGCGCGGGCGCCGCTACATCCTCCTCTTCGCCCTCGGCTGCGCCCTGTCGAGCGCCTATGGGTTCGCCTCCGGCGCGTGGCCCTTCGGCTCGGTCGAGGCGGTGTGGTGCGTGATCGCCCTGCGTCGCTACCGGCTGTCACCCGATGACACCTCGCACGTAGGGTGACGATTCGTTCTCATCTGCTCGACTTGGGGGTTGGCATGGCCTACGACGTCAGCATCGAGACGGCGGTCGAGTACCCGACCGCGGTGGCGCGGGCCGAGTCCGACATGGCGGGCCTGCCCACCACGATCATCACGCTCCTCGACCAGGTCTACGCCGGGCTCGAGGCAACGGGGGCTCGCCAGCAGGGTCAGAACATCGTCCTCTATGTCTACGGCGGTGACACGTTCGCGGTCGAGGCGGGGGTGCAGGTCGACGGGCCATTCGTCAGCGACGGACCGGTTGTGCCCTCCGTGCTGCCGGGCGGCCGGGTGGCACGGACGCGGCACGTCGGGCCCTACGGGGAGCTGCACCAGGCTCACGTCGCGGTGCAGCGCTGGTGTGAGCAGCAGGGTGAGACCCTGGCCGGTCCGAACTGGGAGATCTACGGCGACTGGAACGACGACGAGTCCAAGCTCGAGACCGAGGTCCTCTACCTCCTCGCCTGATCCGGCGGTCTTTACGCCATCTTTACGCCGACCCCCGTCCCTCTTGACGGGTTCTTGATGGGTCGGAGAGTCAACTGACTGGGTGCTCACGATCCTGAAGCGGCTGCTCGTCGGCCGACCGCTCGCCACCGACGAGCAGGAGCATCAGCGCATCAGCAAGGTGATCGCCCTGGCGGTCTTCTCATCGGACGCGATCTCGTCGACGGCCTACGCCTCGGAGGAGATCCTGTTCGTCGTCGCCCTCGGCGCGTCGAGCCTGGCCCTCGGCCTGCACACCCTCGTCCCCATCGCCTGCGCCGTCGCCCTGCTGCTGGCCATTGTGGTCACGTCGTACCGCCAGACGATCTTCGCCTACCCGAGCGGCGGCGGGTCCTACGTCGTCAGCCGCGAGAACCTGGGCGAGTACCCCTCGCTCATCGCAGGGGCGTCGCTGCTCGTCGACTACGTCCTCACCGTCGCGGTGTCGATCTCGGCCGGCGTGGCCGCCATCATCTCGATCCCGACCTTCCGCAGCGTGGCCGACCAGCGGGTGACGATCGGACTGGTGCTGATCGCCATCATCACCGTCGCCAACCTGCGCGGCATCAAAGAGGCGGGGCGACTCTTCGCCGTGCCGACCTACATCTACATCTCGGTGCTCACCCTCTTGGTCGGCCTGGGTCTGTTCCGCGTCTTCTTCGGCCACATCAGCCCCGTCCCCTTCAACCCCAAGAACTTCGAGGGCGCCCGTCAGTTCGGCGGCTCACTGACCCTGTTCTTGATCCTCAAGGGCTTCTCATCGGGCGCCGTCGCCCTCACCGGCGTCGAGGCCATCTCGAACGGTGTCCCCGCCTTCCGCCGGCCGGAGTCGAAGAACGCAGGGGCCACCATGATCTGGATGGGGGTCATCCTGGGGACCCTGTTCTTCGGGGTCTCGGTGCTGGCCAGCCACCTCAAGCCCTACCCGAGCCACGCCGAGACCGTGTTCTCGCAGCTGGGCCGGGCTGTCTTTGGCAACGGGTTCCTCTACGTGGTGCTGCAGTTCGCGACCGCCGCCATCCTCACCCTGGCCGCCAACACGGCGTACGCCGACTTCCCCCGCCTCAGCTCGATCATCGCCCGTGACGGCTACCTGCCCCGGCAGCTGGCCAACCGGGGCGACCGGCTGGTCTTCTCGAACGGCATCATCTTCCTCGCCGTCGCCGCCGGTGGGCTGCTCGTCGCCTTCGGCGGCCTGACCAACGCCCTGATCCCGCTCTACGCCGTGGGCGTCTTCACCTCGTTCACCCTCAGCCAGTGGGGGATGGTCCGCCACCACCGGCGCCACCGCGGCAAGGGCTGGCAGCGCGGGGTGGCCATCAACTCGGTCGGTGCGGTGGCCACGGGCTTGGTGCTGCTCATCGTGGCCGGGACGAAGTTCAGCAGCGGCGCCTGGGTCCCGATCGTCATCGTCCCGCTGATCATCACCTTGTTCGTGTCGATCCGGCATCACTACCGCCGCCTCGAAGACTCGCTGGCCATCGAGCCCGAGGACGTCCGGCCCGTCCCCGACAACCACACCGTCGTGGTGCTCGTGGGCCGAGTGCACCGCGGTGTCGTCATGGCGTTGCAGTACGCCCGGTCGCTGCGGCCCAACCACCTGGTGGCTCTCTACGTCTCGGTCGACGAGGAGGAGCAGGCCCGCATCGTCGAGCAGTGGGAGCGGTTCAACTTCGACGTGGCGCTCGAGATCTACCACTCGCCTTACCGTGAGCTCACCGGCTCGGTCGAGAAGTACCTCGAGGACCTCGACGAACGGTGGCCGGGCGAGACAGTGACGGTCGTCATCCCTGAGTTCGTGGCCGGACGACTGCTCTCGCCCACCCAGCTCCTGCACAACCAGAGCGCGGGCGCGCTGAAGCTGGCGCTGCTGTTCCGCACGAGGACGGTCGTCACGTCGGTGCCCTATCACGTCGAGTCGAAGAAGCCCGGCCGCTGATGGAGACGCAGGGTGCCGACCAGCGTCACCATGCCGTGACCGACCGGGGGTTGGCGCTCATCCTCATCAGCCACGTCGACCGCCGGGTCCTCCCTGCCCTGTCGCTCGCGGCCCGGCTGCCGGAGTTCGACCTCAAGGCGGTGCACCTCTCGTTCGACCCCCTCGAGAGCCAACAGCTGGCGAGGGACTGGATGGAGCTCGGCTTCGCCTGGATCCCCCTGCACATCACCGAGCCGGGCGACGAGACCTTCGTCGACTCGGTGCGCAGCGTCGTCGAGGAGGAGTCGGAGGAGCGCAGCCGCGTCCTCGTCATCGTCCCCGAGCTCGATCTCGACCGGTGGTGGCAGACCTTGCTGCACCGCAGCACCGGCCGCCGCATCGCTCGCAGCCTGCAGGCCCTCCACCGCGTCTCCACCATCGTCCTGCCCTACGCGCTCTAGGGCGCGCCGTTCCTCTTGACTCGACCTGAAGAGCCCGAGAGGAGAATCGAACTCCTGACCTACGCATTACGAGTGCGTTGCTCTGCCGTCTGAGCTACCCGGGCGGGAGCGTTCAGTCTACGGGGTGGGACGACGCGGCTCGAAGGGCATTGCCGTCCACCCCCCCTCGGCACCCGGCTCTCTGTCGACTTCGCCGTACTCCGTACGGCGAAGTCGACAGAGAACGGGGGTCAACTCGATCAGGCTGAGCCGAGGCGCACGAGTAAGGCCTGCAACAGCAGGGTCTCGTTGGGGTTGCGGATGAGGGCCTCGCCGGCCGCGTCGGCGGACTTGATGGCGTCGGCGGCGGCGGCGATGCCCCCAGACGAGGCAGAGGGATCGGCGACCTGGTCGCGGTAGGCGCGGGCCAATGTCACCAGGCCGGAACGCAGCTCATCGGTGCGGGCCCGACGCTGCTCGCGCTTGTGGCGGGCGTCGAGCTCCTTGCGGCCCGCGGCCCGCTCCCCCATGCGCTCGGCCATCTCGGCGACGGCCACGACCTCGGCGGCCTGGCGCGCCGCGAGGGGCTCGACCACGCCCTCGAGGCTGGCCAGGAGCTCATCGGCCAGCCGGGCCGCGACCGAGCCGCTGCCATCGAGCTGCGAGGGCACCGCAGCCCAGAGCCGTTGGCGGTCGGCGAAGCCGGGGTCGGACGCGAGCAGGCGGGCCCGGGCCAGGCTTCCGCCCGACGCCAAGGCCACCTCGTCGGCGGTCGTGGGCTCGACCCCCTCGCCGACCAACGCCGACGCCACCAACGCGGCCGACACCGGCCCGAACTCGATGGTGACGCAGCGGCTGGCGATGGTGACGAGCGGCGGCGGCACGTGGTCGGTCACCACCACGAAGATGGTCGACGGCGGCGGCTCCTCGATGGTCTTGAGCAGCGCCGGCGCGGCCTCGTCGACGAGGTGGAACTCGGGGAGGATGATGACCTTGCGGTCGCCCTCGACCGGGCTGAGCGACGCCTGGCGGGCCACCTCTCGCGCCTCGCCCACCGACAGGGCGGCGCCCACCCGCTCGGCCACGATCACGTCAGGATGCAGGCCGGCCACCGCCCTCCGGCACACGCCGCACGTCCCGCACCCGCCGTCGGGGCAGATGAGCGAGGCGGCGAAGGCCTGGGCGGCCCGCGACTTGCCCGAACCCCCCGGGCCGACCAGCAGGTAGGCGTGGACGGGCCGGCGGGCCGCGGCTCGCAGCTGGGCCACGGCCCGGTCTTGGCCGATCACGTCGGCGTAGAGGTCGGCTCCGGTGGTCGCGCTGGTCACGGTCGTCATTCTGGCCCGAGGGCTGCGACAACCGTCGCCCACACCCGGGCCGCCACTTCGTCGGGGGTGCCCTCGCCGCTCACCACGAGGAAGCGGTCGGGCTCGGCGTCGGCCAGGGCCCGGAAGCCGGCGCCGACCCGGTCGTGGAACTCTCGTCCCTCGGCCTCGAGCCGGTCGGGGATGTCGCTGCGCCGCGTCGCGGCGGTCGCGGGCGAGACCTCGAGGTAGACGACGACGTCAGGCCAGAGGCCCTCGGTGGCCCACTCCGAGAGCTGGCGGATCTCGGCCAGGTCAAGGCCCCGCCCGTAGCCCTGGTAGGCGATCGACGAGTGCGAGTAACGGTCCGTGACCACGTCGCGACCGGCGGCCAGCGCGGGGCGGACGACCTCGGCCACGTGCTGAGCCCGAGCCGCGGCCATCAGCAGGGCCTCGGCCCGGGGGTCGAGGTGGGCGACGTCAGGGTCGAGCAGCACGGCGCGCACCCTCTCCCCCACCGCCGTCCCGCCCGGCTCGCGGGTGAGCAGCGCCCCCAATCGCGCGGCCAGCAGGCCGGCCTGCGTCGACTTGCCGCTTCCGTCGCCGCCCTCGAAGGCGATGAACCGGCCCGGCGTCACGCGTCGGTGGGCGGGCCGGACTGCAGGGCCCGGTAGGAGACGAACCCGGCCCCCAGGATGATGAGGGCGCCGAGCCAGAGGGTGAGGCGGGTCCCCGGAAGGGGGATGGTGAGAGCGCCGACGTGCACCACTCGGTGCACGGCGTGGTTCGAGGCCCAGTCGAGGACGCTGGAGAGGATGGGAGCGAGCACGAAGGCCAGCAGGAGGCAGAGTCGGATGAGGGTGTAGAGGGCGGCGAAGGTGCGGCCTCGCAACGAGTCCTCGACGTTTGCCTGCAGCAGGGTGAAGCCGAGGATGTAGACCGACCCGGCGCAGAGGCCGAGGACGCCGACCGCCAACAGGGCCGGGGTCAGCGTTGACGACGAGGCGCCCAGGACGATGGCGAAGCCGGCCACGAACAGCGACCAGACGAAGACCCGTTCGTGGGGCAGGCGCTTCTGGACGAACGAGATGCCGAGGATGCCGATAGCCACACCCACCCCGAGGGCAGTGAGCAGGAGGCCGAAGCCGGCGCTGCCGCCGCCCAGGACATCGGTCGAGAACGACGGGCCGAGGGGGACGAGCATGCCGCCGCCGAACAGGCCGGTGCCGAGGCCGAAGATCACGGCTCGCACGATCGGTGTGCTGGTGATGAAGCGCCATCCCTCGCGCATGTCGCCCACCGTGCCGACCAGCCCGTGCTGCTCGACGCCGTCCACCGAACGTCGCTCGTGGCGCAGGGCCAGCGTCGACACGATGATGGCCGACACGACGAAGGTGGCCACGTCGAAGTAGATGGCGACGGCCTCCTGCTTCTGGAAGCGCAGGGTGTGCAGGCTCTGGTAGCGGCCCAGCCACTCGGCCACCTTGGCGAAGAGGGCGAACACCGCCGACCCGATGGGGAAGGTGCCGTAGGCGGAGATCAGAGAGAGCGAGTTGGCCGATGCCAGAAACTCCGGCGCCACCAAGTTGGGGACGGACGACTCCTTGGCCGCCGACCACGACAGGGTCATGAGCTCGAGCAGCAGGGAGGCGACGAACAGGCCGGCGATCGAGTGGATGAACGGCAATGAGGCCAGGACCGCACCCCGTCCCAGGTCGCAGGTCACCATCATCCGGCGCCGGTCCCACCGGTCGACGATGACCCCGACGACAGGCCCGAGGAAGAAGCCCGGGAGGAGCCGGGCCGACAGCACGACGCCGACGGCAACACCCGAAGAGGACCCGCCCAGACGGGCCGCGATGGCGGTGATGGCGAAGAAGCCGATCCAGTCCCCGAGAGACGAGACCAGCTGGGCGAACCACAGCCGGCGGAAGGCGGGTGTGCCGAACACCCGGATGGAACGGACCTCGATCAGCGCCTCCGGGACGAAGGCGGGGTCCATCGCCGGCGAGGGTTCATCCATGGCGAAGTCGTAGGGCGGTTGGTCGAAGAGTTCGGGCGGCTCGGCGCGCAGCGGTTCCGCCACACGCAAAGGCTAAATGACTACGACGCCTTTTTGCGGGAGCCACGCTTGGGCTTGGTGGGTCCCTTGGCCCGCTTCTCGGCCAGCAGCTCGGCCGCGCGCTGCGGCGAGATGCTCTCGACCTGCTCGCTCTTGGGGACGGTGACGTTGACCTTGCCATCGGTGATGTACGGACCGAAGCGGCCGTCCTTGATCACGATCGGCGCCCCGCTGGCCGGGTCGTCGCCCAGCTCGCGCAGCGGCGGCGCGCTCTGGCGACCCCGGGCCTGCTTGGGCTGAGCCAGCAGGGCGAGGGCTTCGTCGAGCGTGATGGTGAGCAGCTTCTCCTCACCGTCGGTCACCGACCGGGAGTCCTTGCCTCGCTTGACGTAGGGCCCGTACTTGCCATTGGCGACCAGCACCTCGTGGCCCTCGGGGTCAGCACCGAGGACGCGCGGGAGGGTCAGCAGCTCGAGGGCTTGGTCGACCGTGATCGTGTCGAGGCTCATGGAGCTGAACAGCGATGCCGTGCGGGGCTTGTCCTTCGAGTTGGGGTCGAGCTGGCCCAGCTGCACGTAGGGGCCATAGCGGCCGGCCCGGGCCAGCACGGCGAGGCCGGTGGCCGGGTCCTCGCCGAGCTCGCGGTCGCCGGACGGGGCGGCGAGCAGCTCCTCGGCCTTGTCGACGGTCAGCTCGTCGGGCGGAACGTCGTCGCGGATGGAGGCCTTGTCCTCGCCCCGCGCCAGATAGGGCCCGTACTTGCCGACGCGGACGACGATCTCCTGGCCGTCATGGCCGACGCCGAGGGGGATGGTCGAGATCTCCTTGGCATCGATCTGATCGAGGTGCTCGGAGACCTGGGCCTTGAGCCCCGGGGTGCCGTTGCCGAAGTAGAAGCGGCGCAGCCACGGCACCCGCTCCTCCTCCCGGCGGGCGATGGCGTCGAGGTCGTCTTCGAGACTGGCCGTGAACCGGTAGTCCACCAGCCGGGGGAAGTGCTGCTCGAGAAGGTTGGTGACGGCGAAGGCCGTCCACGTCGGGATGAGGGCCGAGCCCTTTTTCCACGCGTAGCCCCGGTCCTGGATGGTGCCGATGATCGAGGCGTAGGTCGACGGCCGCCCGACACCAAGCTCCTCCATGGCCTTCACCAACGAGGCCTCGGTGTAGCGGTTGGGCGGACTGGTGGTGTGATCCTCGGCGGTCAGCTCGACGACCCGCAGGGGATCGCCCTCGGTGAGGGAGGGGAGGCGCCGGTCCTCGTCGCCGTCATCACCGTCGCCGTCCTTGCCGTCCCTGCCCCCCTTGCCGCCCTTGGCCCGGACTTCGACATCGTCGGCCCCTTCGTCATAGGCCCGGCGGAAGCCGGCGAAGGTGATGACGGTGCCCGAGGCCGAGAACTCGACGTCCTCGCCGCTCGACGACGTAGCCCCGAGCCGCACCGTGGTGCGCTGGCCGGTGGCGTCCTTCATCTGCGAGGCCACGGTGCGCCGCCAGATCAGGTCGTAGAGGCGAGCCTCGTCGCCGCCCACCTCGCCGGAGACCTGGTCGGGCGTCTTGAACGAGTCGCCGGCGGGACGGATGGCCTCGTGGGCCTCCTGGGCGTTCTTCACCTTCTTGGCGTAGTGGCGCGGCGCGTCGGGGACGTAGTCGTCGCCGTAGAGGCGGCGCGCCTGGTCGCGGGCCGCCTTGAGCGCCGTCTCCGACAGAGTCGTGCTGTCGGTGCGCATGTAGGTGATGTAGCCGTTCTCGTACAGCCGCTGGGCCACCTGCATGGTCTGGCGCGACGTCCAGCGCATCTTGCTGCCTGCCGCCTGCTGCAGGGTCGACGTGATGAACGGCGGCTTCGGGCGCTCGGTGTAGGGCCGCTGCTCGACGGTGCGCACCGCGAAGGCGGCTTCGGCGAGACGATCCTTCAGGCCGTGGGCGCCGCTCTCGTCGAGGCGGACGCGGGCTTCGTCGGTGAGCTGGCCCGACTCGTCGAAGCTCTTGGCGTCGGCCATCCGCTTGCCGTCGATGCTGTAGAGACGGGCGCCGAACGATGGCGACGCCGATTCGTCGCCCTTGGCGAACACCCCTTCGAGATCCCACCACCCCGCGGCCCGGAAGCGCATCCGCTCCCGCTCCCGCTCGACGATCATCCGGGTGGCCACGCTCTGGACCCGGCCCGCCGACAGGCGGGGCATGACCTTCTTCCAGAGGACGGGCGACACCTCGTAGCCATAGAGGCGGTCGAGCAGGCGTCTGGTCTCCTGGGCATCGACGAGCGGCAGGTTCACCTCGCGCCACTCGTCGACCGCCCGCTCGATGGCCGCCCTGGTGATCTCGTGGAAGACCATGCGCTTCACGGGGACGGTGGGACGGAGCTCCTCGAGGAGGTGCCAGGCGATGGACTCGCCCTCGCGGTCCTCGTCGGTTGCGAGATAGATCTCGCTGGCGTCCTTGAGCAGGCCCTTCAGCTTCTTGACCTGCTCCTTGGCTCGACCCGGCGGGACGATGTAGAGGGGCTTGAAGTCGTTGTCGACGTCGATGCCCAGGCGGGCCCACGGCTCGCCCTTGTAGGCGGCCGGAACCTCGGCAGCACGGGCCGGAAGGTCGCGGATGTGCCCGATCGAGGACTCGACGACATAGTCCTGACCGAGGAATCCGGCGATGGTCTTGGCCTTGGCCGGTGACTCAACGATGACGAGCGGTTTGGGCATCTCCTTTTCGAGGGTTGCCAGATTCGGGGCCCCCTGTCAAACGCCGGTAGGGTCGCCCGCCGTGTCCGCCCTCGATCCCAAGCACCTCCTCGAGACCTTCAGCTACGCCGGGCTGTTCCTGATCATCTTCGCCGAGACGGGCCTGCTGATCGGCTTCTTCCTGCCTGGCGATTCGCTCCTCTTCACGGCCGGGCTGCTGGCTGCCCCAGGCGTGCACGACCCCGTCCACCTCAACCTGGCCGTGGTCCTGCCGGGCGTGATCGTGGCCGCCATCCTCGGGGCCCAGACCGGCTACCTGATCGGCCGCACGGCGGGGCCGGCCCTCTTCCGCAAACCCGACTCCCGGATCTTCAAGCGGGAGTACGTCACCAAGGCCGAGGAGTTCTTCGACAAGGGCGGGACGCGCTCGGTCGTGCTGGCCCGCTTCGTCCCCATCGTGCGGACCTTCCTCAACCCTCTGGCCGGGGTGGCCAAGATGTCGGCCCAGGCCTTCACCACCGCCAACGTGATCGGCGGCCTGCTCTGGGGCGGGGGCGTCACTATCGCCGGCTACGCCCTCGGCAAGTCGATCAAGAACGTCGACCGCTACCTGCTGCCCATCATCGGCGTCATCGTTCTCGTCTCCCTGATCCCCGTGGCCCTCGAGATCCGCAAGTCCCGCGCCGCCGACAAAGCCTGACCCTCCCCCCTCTGCCAAGGGATGGGCGCGACGAAGGGGCCCGACCGGTTTGTCGGGCCCCTTCGTTGGCACTGCTCGGAATGCGCTTCCCCTTACGAGGAGGACTGCAGGTCGTGCTTGGCCGCTCGGAGCTGGGCGATGAGATCGGCCTCGTCGTCGTTGAGGTCGAAGATCCAGCGGTCGAGGGCGTCGATGGCCAGCTTGGCGGGGGCATCCCCCGGCTTGACGGCGTGGGTGCCGTCGGCACCGACGGCCGCCGCCGAGGTCGAGCCCGCATCCATGCTCTCGCCCTTCCGCTTCGAGAAGGCCACCGCGGCGATGAGGACGAGCAGCGACACGCCGGCGATCGACAGGCGCAGCGTCTGGTTGTGCCGGGTGCTGATCACGGCGGGCAGGATCAGCAGCGACACCAGGTTCATCACCTTGATGAGCGGGTTGAGAGCGGGACCCGCGGTGTCCTTGAACGGATCACCGACGGTGTCGCCGATGACGGCGGCCTTGTGGGCCTCCGAGCCCTTGCCTCCCTCGTGGCCGTCCTCGATGTACTTCTTGGCGTTGTCCCAGGCCCCGCCCGAGTTCGACAAGAAGTTGGCCATGAGCTGGCCGGTCACGATGACGGCAGCGAGGAAGCCGCCCAGGGCCAGGTAGTTGATGCCGAAGCCGATGATGACCGGCGACAGGACGGCCAGCAGGGCCGGGGTGGCCAGCTCCCGCAGCGAGGCGGCGGTGCAGATGTCGATGACGGGCCCGTACTCCGGCTCCTTCTCGCCCCGCATGATCTTGCCGTCGGCGAACTGACGGCGGACCTCCTGCACGACGACGGCAGCGGTGCGGCCGACGGCGCGGATAGCGAGGGCGCTGAAGAGGAAGGCGATCGAGCCACCGATGAGCAGACCGATGAAGGTCTTGGGGTCGGCGACGTTGATCTGGGTGAGCGGGTGCCGGAACAGAGCGGAGCCGGTGGCCTTGATGCCGAGCTCCGACCCGATCGTCTCGATGAACGAGGCGAAGAGGGCGACGGCGGCGATGACGGCCGAGCCGATGGCGAAGCCCTTGGTGACGGCCTTGGTGGTGTTGCCCACGGCGTCGAGGCTGACCATGATCCGCTCGGGCTCGCCGCTGAACTCACCCGACATCTCGGCGATGCCCGCCGCGTTGTCGGATACCGGACCGAAGGTGTCCTCCGACACGATGACGCCGGTGGTGGCCAGCATGCCCATGCCGGTGAGGGCGACGAGGTAGAGCGAGAACTGGATGTTCCCGCCGCCGAGGGCGATGGCGACACCGAGGGCGCCGGCGATGGCGATGGCCGCGAACACCGTCGACTCGAGGCCCGAGCTGATGCCGGCCAGCACGGTCGTGGCCGGGCCGGTGCGGGCGGCCTCGGCGATCTCACGAACGGGCGTGGTCTCGGTCGACGTGTAGTACTCGGTCAGGCGGCTGACGACCTGGGCCAGAACGAGGCCGACGACAACCGCCCCGCCGACCTTCCACCCTTCGTGGAACGGGCCGTTGCCCACATAGGAGAGGGCGACGACCAGCGTGCCGATCGTGGTGAGCAGGCCAGCGGTGAGGAAGCCCCGGTTGATGGGGGCCATGGCCGACTTGTCGTTCTCGGTGGCGCGTACCGCGAAGACGCCGACGATCGAAGCGACCACGCCGATGGCGCGGGCGATCACCGGGAAGATGAGGCCGAGCACCCACTTCTCGGGGTTGTTGGGGTAGATCGAGTGGAAGGCGGCCACGCCGAGGATGATCGAGGCCACGAGGGTGACCTCATAGGACTCGAACAGGTCGGCGGCCATGCCGGCGCAGTCGCCGACGTTGTCACCCACGTTGTCGGCGATGGTGGCCGGGTTGCGGGGGTCGTCCTCGGGGATGCCGGCCTCGACCTTGCCCACCAGGTCGGCGCCGACGTCCGCCGCCTTGGTGAAGATGCCGCCGCCGACTCGGAGGAACAGGGCCAGCAGCGAGCCACCGAAGCCGAAGCCGACGAGGATGGCCGAGGCCGTGTTCTGGAAGATGAGGATGATCAAGGTGGCGCCGAAGAGACCGAGGCCAACGGTGAACATGCCAGCCACCGCGCCCGTCCGGAAGGCGACCTTGAGGGCGGCCGGGAGCGAGCCCGACTTGGCCGCCGCCGCGGTCCGGACGTTGCCCCGCACGGCCAAGCCCATCCCGATGAAGCCGGTGAGGCCGGACATGAAGCAGCCGCCGACGAAGGCGAGGGTGCGGAACAGGCCGGACTCGAAGAACGACAGCGCGACCTTGTGGTTCTCGGTGTTGACCACCTTGGTCGATGTGACGAACACCAAGATGGCGAGCGGCACCAAGATCACGGTGATCGTCTTGAACTGCCGCTTCAGGTACGCCATGGCGCCTTCCTGAATGGCCTTGGCGATCTCCTGCATCTTGGGCGTGCCGGGATCAGCAGCCAGCACGCCTCGCATCAGGGCGAACCCGACGGCGATGGCGAGCAGGGCCGTCGCGCCCGAGATGTACAGCCAGAGCTTGTCGGAGCTGCGCAGCGTGAAGAGCTGGTACCCCCCTTCCGTCGCGAAGAGGTGGACGAGACTCATGCCGATTCCTTTCTTTCGTCTTCTTTTCTCACGTAGATCTGGCGGGCGACGGTCGCGCTCACCGTGCGGTCATGGCCATCGACCAGGAGCACGAGCGGACCGTCGAACGGGTGCTTCTCACGGACCTCCACGCGCACGCCGGGACGGAGCCCGAGCGTGTCGAGGAAGGCCACGACTTCAGGGTCGGTTGACCCGGGGACGGCGACCACGGCGGCATCACCGGGCTCGAGGGCGTAGAGCTCGGGCATCTCGGGGAGCTCGACGACCTCGGGCGCGGGGATGGGGAAGCCGTGAGGGCAGGTGGACGGGCGGTGCAGGGCCACGTACAGCCGCTCCTCGACCTCGCGGGGAAGGTCGTGCTCGAACGACGGAGCGAAGCGGTCGGCCTCGTTCCAGGGGTAGCCGAGCATGTCGGAGAGGAAGCGCTCGACGATGCGATGGGTGCGGATGGCGGCCACCGCGGCGCGGCGCCCGCTGGTGGTGAGCTCGACGCCCTTGTAGGGCTTGTGGTCGACGAGCCCCCGGTCGGCGAGGCGCTTCACGGTGGCCGTCGCCGTGCCCGGGCTCACGCCCAGGGAGTCAGCCAGGTCGCCGGTGTGCGCGAACGAGCCGTCCCGGGTCAGCCGGTACATGGCTTTGAGGGTTTCCCGTTCTGACTTCGAGAGCGTGGCATCCATGGCTTTGACCGAGCGGAAGATAGTTTTTGGCTAGCCAAAAGGTCAAGCCGAACGGGACCGCGCTCAGGCGACGCACGTCAAAGGTGCGCAAAGATCGCTCCGTGGCCCGCAGCGTGCGCCCCGGCAGCTCGCCCTGGTTGGCGGCCGCCGTCGGTTTCGCCCTCATCGCCGTTGTCGTGGTGGCCATCGTGCCGCTGCGCCCCCGCACGCCGTCGAGCCCCACGGCCGCCCTGCTGCTCGTCCTCCCCGTCGTGGTGGCCGCCGTGATCGGGGGCCGGTTCGCCAGCCTGATCGTGGCCTTGGCTGCTGCAGCGGCCTACAACCTCGCCTTCATTCGCCCCTACTGGACCTTCAAGATCGACGCCGTCGAGGACAGCGTCGCCCTCCTCGTCTTCGGCGCCGTGGCGGTGGCCATCGGCACGCTCGTCGCCGTCGAGTCGGAGCGCCATCGCTCAGCCGAGCACCGCACGCGCGAGCTCGAGGCCCTCAACGAGGAGCTGGCCCGGCTCGACGCCGAGCGAGCCCAGCTGGCCGAGGAGGCCAACCGGGTCCGTGTGCTCGAACAGGTCGACGAGCAACGGGCCGCCCTGCTGCGCTCGGTCTCGCACGACCTGCGGACGCCCCTTGCCACCATCCGGGCAGTCGTCACTGACCTGCGAGACGGCGCCGTCAACTACAGCGAAGCCACGCGCGCTGAGCTGCTCGACAGCGTGGGCTCCGAGAGCGAGCGCCTCGACCGCCTCGTCGCCAACTTGTTGAGCATGAGTCGCATCGAGGCGGGCGCCCTGAAGCCCGACCGCCAGGCCGCCGACCTCGGCGAGCTCGTCAACGACCGGGTGCGGCGGCTGGGTTCGCTGTTCGAGCACGTCCGCATGCAGGTCGATCTCCCCGCCGACCTCCCGCTGGTGGACGGTGACTACAGCCAGCTCGACCAGGTCGTCACCAACCTGCTCGAGAACGCGGCCCGCCACGCCCCCGTCGGTTCGACCGTGCGCATCGCCGCTCGGCCGGTCGGATCGATGGTCGAGCTCGAGGTAGCCGACGAGGGCATCGGTGTCCCCGACTACCTGCGGCGCCGGATCTTCGAACCGTTCCGGCGCGGTGAGGGAAGCGAGTCGAGTGGCATCGGGCTGGCGATATGCAAGGCCGTCGTCGAGGCCCATGACGGATCCATCGCCGTGGTCGACAGCCCGGGCGGCGGCGCCACCTTCGTGGTGAGGCTCCCGGTGCGCCATGACTGAGCCCGGGCCCCTGGTGTTGATCGTCGACGACGAGCCGGCCATCCGCCGCGCCGTCGGCGTCGCCCTCGAGGCTCGCGGCTTTCGGTCTCTCGCGGTGGCGACGGGCCAGGAGGCCATCGACGCCATTGCCGTGCAGGTCCCCGACGCCGTCGTGCTCGATCTGGGCTTGCCTGACATCGACGGCGTCGAGGTGTGCCGCCAGGTGCGCCAGTGGACCGACGTGCCCATCGTCGTCCTCTCGGCCGAAGGGTCCGACGACCGCAAGGTGCTCGCCCTCGACGAGGGAGCGGACGACTACGTCACCAAGCCCTTCTCGATGCCGGAGCTGCTGGCTCGCATCCGGGTGGCCTTGCGCCATCAACCCTCGCGTGGTCAGGCCGAGGCCCGCGCCGTGCACGAAGTCGGCGACCTCAGCATCGACGTGGCCCATCACCGGGTCAAGGTCGGCGGACGTCCCGTCGACCTCACGCCGAAGGAGTTCGCCTTCCTCTCGCTGCTGGCTCAGCACCAGGGACGGGTGCTGACCCACCGCTTCATCCTGCAGGAGGTGTGGGGGCCCGAGTACGGGAGCGAGACCCAGTACCTGCGGGTCTACGCCAGCCAGCTGCGCAAGAAGCTGGCCGACGACCCCGCCCGTCCCCGGCTCGTCACCGAACCGGGCGTGGGCTACCGCTTGGTCGACTCGTCGGTCGAGGCCGACCCCAAGTGGTAGGGCACTGACGTCACCACCGTGTTCTCGCGGGTGAGAAGGGCGGCCTTCAGGGCGAGGGCGCTCTGGTTGTGGAGCAGGTTGCGGAAGTCGTAGAGCTTGCCCATCACGAACTCGGGGATGACGACGGTCGTGATGCTGTTGGGCCAGCGCTCGGCCAGGTCGTCGAGGTGGTCCATCACCGGCTCGACCAGGTCGCGGTAGGGCGAGTGCACGAACTCGAGGGGGGTGTCGAAGCCGAACTCCTCCCACTGGTTCTGCATGGCGTCCCGGTCCTCGTCCTCGTGGGTCACGTAGACGGCCAGAAGATGGTTGGGGTGCAGCGAGCGCGAGTAGGCCAGCGCCTTCACCACGCCCTTGTGTATCCGCCCCACCAGCACCACGACTGTGTGGTTGATGGCCTCGGGCCGCACTTCGTCGGGCTTGATGGCCAGCGCCAACGTGACCTTGTCGTAGTGCCGCCGGATCCCCAGGAACATGACGATGATCCCGGGGACGACCACCAGGGGCACCCAGGCCCCACTGGCGAACTTGGTTATGGCCACGATGAGCAGCACCAGGAAGGTGACGCCGGAGCCGGTGGCCGAGACGACCATCCCGATGCGCCAGCCCGGTGGCTTGTGGGCCTGCTGGTAGCGGACCATCCCGAACTGGCTGAGGGTGAACGAGGTGAACACCCCGACGGCGTAGAGCGGGATGAGCTTGTTGGTGATGCCGCCGAAGGCCACGATCAGGGCCGAGGCGGCCAGGGCCAGGAAGATGATGCCGTTGGAGAAGCCCAGCCGGTCACCGCGGTTGGCGAACTGCCGGGGCAGGTAGCCGTCGCGGGCGATGATCGACGACAGTCGGGGAAAGTCGGCGTAGGCCGTGTTGGCGGCCAGGGTGAGGATGCCCGCGGTGGCGACCTGGAGGATGAAGTAGAGCGGCCCTTCGCCGTAGACGGTGCGCGCCATCTGCGACAGGACCGTCTCGTCGTGGCTCGGGAAGGGGTGCAGTCGGCTGGCCAGCAGTGCGGTGCCGAAGAACAGCGTCCCGAGGATGATCGCCATCCACATCAAGGTCGTGGCCGCGTTCTTCGAGGCCGGCTTGCGGAAGGCGGGCACGCCGTCGGCGATGGCCTCGATGCCGGTCAGGGCGACGGCGCCCGACGAGAAGCCCTTGAGGATGAGGAACAGGCCGAGCGACCCGCCCGCGGCGCGGGCCCCTTCGAAGTGCGTGGGGTCGAAGGCCACCGGGCTGATGTGGCCGAAGTACACACGGTAGAGCCCGTACAGGACGAGCCCACCGATGCTCAGCATGTAGAGGTAGGTCGGGAAGGCGAAGATGGTGCCCGACTCCTTCAGCCCTCGTAGGTTGCCGAGGGTGATCAACCCGATGAGCACCAGCCCGAGCACCACCCGCTGGTGCTCGACACCCCGGAAGGCGGGGATGGAGATGATGGCGGCCACCCCGGCCGAGATCGAGACGGCCACGGTGAGGATGTAGTCGACGAGGATCGAGGCCCCCGCCACCAGCGAGGGGACCTTGCCGAGGTTCTCCCGGCTCACCACATAGGAGCCACCGCCCCCCGGGTAAGCGAAGATCGTCCGCCGGTACGAGGTCACCACGATGATCAAGAGGATCGCCACGGCCGCCGCGATGGGGACCAGCTTCGAGAGCCCGAGAGCCAGGCTCGACGCCCCGACGGCCGTCACGAAGAGGATCTCCTCGGTGGCGTAGGCGGTGGACGAGATGGCGTCCGACGAGAACACCGCCAGGGCGACGACCTTGGGGATGCGCTGGTGCTCCTGCTGGTCGGTCGCCAGGGGCCGGCCCACGAGGACGCGCTTCAGGAAGGTCCACACGGGCCGTGACGATAGGCGTCACGGGTGAGGCGCAGGGAACCGTCGCCCCCTGAGTTGTGTCGAGGCGAGGCACGTAGTTGGATCGCGCCTCATGCATGTGATCGTGGTGGGGTGTGGACGGGTGGGCTCCGAGCTCGCCATCCGCCTCGACCAGAGCGGACACTCGGTGGCCGTCATCGATAAGACCCGAACCGCCTTCCGGCGGCTGCCCGACCGGTGGAGCGGCCGGGCGGTCCTCGGCTACGGCTACGACCGAGACCACCTCGAGCAGGCCGGCATCGCCGAAGCCCAAGCCGTGGCCGCCGTCACCAGCGGCGACAACTCGAACATCCTGACGGCCCGCATCGCCCGGGAGAACTACGAGATCCCCAACGTGGTGGCCCGCATCTACGACCCCCGGCGGGCGGTGATCTACCAGCGTCTCGGCATCCCCACCGTGGCCACCGTGACGTGGACGACCGACCAGGTGATGCGGCGACTCTTCCCCGACACGACGACCCGCGACTGGACCGACCCCTCGGGCACCGTCAGCCTCATCGAACGGGCCCTCCCCGAGCCCTGGGCGGGACACAAGCTGGCCGGCCTCAGCCAGGGGGAGCGCTTCCGCTTGGTGACGCTGACCCGCAACGGCAGCGCCCGCCTCCCCGCCCCCGGCCTGGTGGGCCAAGAGGGAGACGTGCTGCACCTCATCGCCGAGCACGACGCCTTCGACGAGCTCGAGCAGCGCCTGAACGAAGGGCCGGAGGACCACTGATGAAGGTCGCCATCGCCGGTGCCGGCAACGTGGGCGCCTACATCGCCCAGGATCTGGTCACCGCCGGGCACGACGTTCTGGTGATCGAGGAGAGCGCCGACCTGGTCGCCCGCCTGCGGCCCACCCTCGACGTGAACTGGTTCACGGGCGATGCCTGCGAGGTCACCACCCTTCAGCAGGCCGGGCTGGCCGACGCCGACGTGGTGGTGGCGGCCACGGGTGAGGATCAGGTGAACCTGGTGGTGTCGCTGCTGGCCAAGCAGGAGTTCGCCGTGCCCCGCGTGGTGGCCCGGGTCAACCACCCCAAGAACCACTGGCTCTTCAACGAGACTTGGGGCGTCGACGTCTCGGTCTCGACGCCTCACCTCCTGACGGCCCTGGTCGAGGAGGCCGTGTCGGTCGGCTCGCTCGTGCGCCTGCTTCCGTTCGAGGGCGGTGAGGCCACCCTCATCGAGGTGACGCTGGCCGACGACTCGCCCGCCGCCGACCGCTCGATCGCCGACCTCGACGTGCCCCGCGACGCCACGATCGTGGCTGTGGTGCGCAGCGGCCACGTGGTCGTGCCCCGCGGCGACACGGTTGTCCAGGCCGGTGACGAGGTGCTCGCCCTGGTGACCCCGGACTCCGAGGACCGAGTGAAGGCGATCCTCGTCGGCGGCTGACCGCCACGCCGGCCTCCCGGGCTAGAGCAGCTCGTAGATCGGGTTGTACATCATCATTCGCCCGCCGGGCCCGGTCGGCGAGCACCGCCCCTGGACCAGGAGCCGCTGTCCGGGCTTCACGCCCGCGATGCGGCGACGTCCTGTCCACATGGCGACGAGCGTCCCGGTGCCGTCGCTGATGCTGGCCTCGAGCCACCGCGTCTTGTCCTTGCGGGGGACGATGCGGAGCGACGTGATCTCACCCACCGCGATCACGGGCTCGCGGGGGTTGATCTCGGCGATCGGGGTGGCCTGAGGGAAGCGACTGCAGAACTCCTTCAGGTCCTCGGTGTCGAGCTCGTCGACCGACGCCGTCAGCCGGTGGAACATCTTCTTCAAAGCCACCGTGGCTAGATCTCCTCGGTGGCCGGCCCGCAGAAGATCGACAGGGTCACGGTGGTGCCCGACGTCGACGGGTCGAAGTGGACCTCGTCGACCAGTGTCCGGATGAGCGGGATGCCCAGGCCCCGCTCGAAGTTCAGCCTGGTGGGATCGGTGACGGGAGGGTGCTCGGGCAGGGCTTCAGGATCGAACCCCGGCCCGGAGTCGGCAATGACGATCTCGAGGCGGTCGTCGCCCTCGATGCATTGCACCACTACCCGTTCGTCGGCCGATGCCGGCGACCGATGGGCTTCGATGGCGTTGGTGCACGCCTCGGAGACGGCCAGCTTCAGGTCATCGATGCGATCGTCGGAGAGGGCCCGGCGCGAGGTCGCCATCGACGACACCAGCAGGCGGACCAGGGCGACGTACTCGGCACGCGGCGGGATCTGGATCTCGATCCCCTCGACCTCGGTGCTGAGTCCGGCCGGCATGGGGGAGCGCTTAGCCCTTGCCTCCGCTGACGGCGTCGTCAACGGAATCATGGATGGCGAACACCTTGGTCAGGCCGGTGATCTCGAAGACCTTGAGGATGCGCTGCTGGGTGCAGACCAGGGTGAGGTCGCCGTCGTGGCTGCGGAGGCGCTTCAGTCCGCCGACCAACACGCCGAGGCCGGTCGAGTCGAGGAAGTCGACACCCTCGAGATCGACCACGATCTGGTGCTTGCCCTGGCTGACGAGCTCGACCAGGCGCTCCCGAAGGCGGGGGGCGGTGTAGACGTCGACTTCGCCGCGGACAGCCAGTACGGCGTAGCCATTGACTTCGGTTACGTCGAGACCGAGCTCCATGGGGTGGAAATCCTTCCTTCGCGATGGGTCGTGCGGATGGTCAACCTACTCTCCCCACATCACACCCGGCACATGC
>JAUTXA010000083.1 GCA_030838265.1 Actinomycetota bacterium
CGACATCGAGCGGCCAGTGGATGCCGAGGGCGGGGTCGAGGGGATGCACTGCCGTGCCCGCCATCCCCGGCTTCCACTCCGAGTCGAAGCAGTAGAGGTACTGGGTGTCGGTCACCGACTGGAAGCCGTTGCACACTCCCTTGGGGACCAGGACCTGGCGACCGACCACCAGCTCGGCGGTGACGACCTTCCCGAGCGACGCCGAGCCGGGCCGGGCGTCGACGTACGCCCCGAACGCCTCACCCGACGCAATCGCCACCAGCTTGAACATGTCCTCGCCGTGCAGGCCCCTGAGGGCGCCCGCCTTCGACTCGGTCACGTTGACCTGGAGCCACGGTCCGAGATCGGGCAGGCCGGCCTCGGCCCACGCCGAGGCCCGGTAGAACTCGCGGACCACGCCCCGCTCGTCGTCGATCTGCTTCATGGTGATGAGCATCAGCCCATCGATCGCCGTGGGCTCAACGGCCATGGGGATCACGGCCATGACGGGCTCAGGCCTCGAAGCGGCCGAAGCCGCCCCGGTAGAACAGCAGGGGCTTGCCCTCGCGCTGCAGCTTCAGGCTGAGGACCTGCCCGACCACGATCAGGTGGTCACCGGCGGGGTGGACCTCGGTGATGCGGCAGTCGACCCAGGCCAGGGCATCGAGCATCACGGGCGAGCCGGTGGCGGGAGCCGGCCACCAGCCGACACCCTTGAACTTGTCGATGCCGGACTCGGCAAAGGTGCGGCAGAGCACCTCTTGGTCCTCGGCCAGGATGCTCACGCAGAAGTGGCCGGCGGCCTCGATCTTCGGCCAGGTCGACGATGTGGTCGACGGAGAAAACGACACGAGGGGCGGGTCGAGCGACAGCGAGGTGAAGGACTGGGCCGTGAAGCCCGTCGGCATCCCCTCGGCATCGAGGGCGGCGATGATGGTCACGCCCGTGCAGAAGTGGCCGAGGACCTGGCGGAACCGAGCCGTGTCGAGTGGGCCGGCGGCGGCCGCGGCGAGATCGTCGTCAGTCACCGGCGCATCCTCGGCCGGTCAAAGCTCGATGCGCAAGCCTTCGTAGGCCGCCGTCACCTTGGGCACCCCGACGGCTTGGGCCAGGCAGCGGGTCTCGGCCAGGATCCCGTCGAGCTGATCGTCGTCGTGGGCCGGGTCGTGGTGGAAGAGCACCAGGTGCCGGGCCCGGGCCATGGCCGCCACCCGCACCGCGTAGTCGGTCGTGCAATGCCCCCAATCCGACTTCTGGGCGAACTCGGCGCGCGTGTACTGGGCGTCGTGGATGACGAGATCGGCATCCTCGCACAGCTCGAGCACTTCGGGGGCCACCGTCTCGAGATCGAGCGGAGCCTGGTGATCGGAGATGTAGGCGACGGTGCGCCCGTCCCACTCGATGCGATAGCCCACGGTCGCACCCACGTGAGGGACGGGCCGGACGATGACCTTGGCGTGGCCGATCGAGAAGATCTCGTTCTTCACCCCGATGAAGCGGATGTCGCCTTGGAGCTGGCTGAACTGGACCGGGAAGTAGGGCGGCCGCATGAAGCCGTTGAAAACATCTTCGAGCGGGCCTTCGGCTTGCTCGGGGCCGTAGATGTCGAGGACGGCGCCGGGCACGTGCACGGGCGGGAAGAACGGAAGGCCCTGGACGTGATCCCAGTGGATGTGGGTGACGAGAGCGGTGCCCCGGAAGGTCCCGTCGGTGGGGCAGTCGTCAGCCAGAAGGCGGAGGCCAGTCCCGAGGTCGAGGAGGATCGGGTCCTCGCCTTCGACCGCGAGCGCGATGGAAGCAGTGTTGCCGCCGTATCGCTGGTTGGCTGGGCACGGGCAGGGGCATGAACCCCTGACTCCGTAAAACGAGACCTTCAAGGCTCCCCCCTTGTGAACGGGAGGTTACCCACCGGGAACGCCAATCCCTCCCCGTGTGACCGAAGTCACCTCGCCCCGGCGGAGACCAGCCCTCTCGTCTGCAACATGACCTTCAGGTCGTGGGGGTTGGTGGCGGCGGCCATGGCGGCCCGCATGTCGATCTGGCCGCGCTCGAAGAGCTTGCACAGGCCCTGGTCGAAGGTCTGCATCCCGTAGTACTCGCCGTCGGCGACGATCTCGTGGATGTCGCTCGTCTTCTGCGGGTCCATCACACACTGGGCGATGCGGCCGTTGGCCACCATGACCTCGAGAGCCGCGACCCGGCCGTTGCCGTCGGCCGTCGGCACCAGGCGCTGGCAGATCGTGCCCCGGAGGGCGCCGGCGAGGCCCATGCGGATCTGGTTCTGCTGGTAAGGCGGGAAGAAGTCGACGATGCGGTTGATGGTCTCGGGCGCGTCGATGGTGTGCAGGGTCGAGAGGACGAGGTGACCCGTCTCGGCCGCGCTGAGCGCTGCGGCCACCGTCTCCTGGTCGCGCATCTCGCCCACCAAGATGACGTCGGGGTCCTGGCGCATGGCGGCCCGCATGGCCGAGGCGAAGTTGTCGGTGTCGACACCGATCTCGCGCTGGTTGATCTCGGCCAGCTCGTCCCTATGGAGCACCTCGATGGGGTCCTCGATGGTGACGATGTGGACCTCGCGGGTCCGGTTGATGTGGTCGATCATGGCGGCCAGGGTGGTCGTCTTGCCCGAGCCGGTCGGCCCGGTGACGAGGACGAGCCCGCGCGATTCGAGGGCCAGCCGGCCCACGACCTCGGGCAGCCCGAGCGCCTCGAAGTTGGCGGCCGACGTGGCCACCAGGCGGAAGATCAGGGCGACCGACCCCCGCTGCTGGAAGACGTTGACCCGGAAGCGGCCCACGCCATCGAGCGAGTAGGCGAAGTCGGCCTCGTGGCGGCGCTCGAAGACCTCGGCGATGTCGGGGCGCATGATGGCCGCAGCCATGGCGATGGTCTCCTCGACCGTGACCGTGGGCTCCTGCTCGAGTCGGCGCAGGGCGCCGTTGACGCGGATGCGGGGCGACGACCCCGCCTTGACGTGCAAGTCGGAGCCCCCAGCCTCGGCGAGCGCGAGCAGGCAGCGGTCCAGCTGCGGGTGACCCATACCTGCATGATCGGCATGGGACGCTGAACCCTGAGTGAAATAGGGTTCAGTTGTGGAGCTCGCACAGTCGTCCGTCGAGGCCCGAGGCCTGACCTTCAGCTATCTCGAGGCTGGTCCGGCGGACGGTCCCCTGGCCCTCTGCCTGCACGGATTCCCGGACAGCGCGTGGACATATCGCCACCTCCTGCCCGAGCTGGCCGAGGCCGGCTTCCGCGCCGTGGCCCCGTGGATGCGGGGGTACGCCCCCACCGATGTCCCGCCCGATGGGCGCTACCAGACCGGGGCCCTGGCCGCCGATGCCAACGCCCTGCACGAGGCCCTCGGCGGCGATGGTCGGGCGGTGATCGTCGGCCACGACTGGGGCGCGTCGGCCACCTACGGCGCCCTGTCGAGCCAGCCCGACCGCTGGGCGCGGGGCGTGACCATGGCCGTCCCCCCCTTTGCCGCCATGGCCGGCGGGTTCCTGACGTACCGCCAGCTCAAGCGCAGCTGGTACATGTTCTTCTTCCAGTCACCACTGGCCGACATGGCGGTGGCCGCTGACGATCTCGCCTTCATCGAGAGGCTCTGGGTCGACTGGTCGCCGGGCTACGAAGGACGAGACGACGTCGCCCACGTGAAGGACGCCCTCCGCGGCACCGCCAATCTGCAGGCTGCCCTCGGCTACTACCGGGCCACGTTCGGCACCGCGCCTCCCGATCCGGCGCTCGCCGCCGAGCAGGCCGCCACCGCCCAGATCCCGTCCCAGCCCGTCCTCTACCTGCACGGGCGAGACGACGGCTGCCTCGGCGTCGAGCTGGTCGGCGGCGTGTCGGCCTTCCTCTCTGCCGGTTCGGCGGCGGAGATCATCGATGATTGCGGCCACTTCCTCCACGTCGAGAAGCCCAAAGAGGTCAACACCCGCATCGTCGACTTCCTCACGAGCTGATCGGGCGCCGTGGACGTCGATCTGCCGGACGGGGTCACGGCGATCGTCAACGATCATTGCCCGACGTGTGCGCTGGTAGCTCCCGTCCTCGACGCGCTGGCCGCCACTGGCCACCTGGCCGTGGTGCGGGAGGACGACGATGCCGGCCTCGAGCTGGCCTGGCGACTCGGTGTCGACACCGTCCCCACCCTGGTGCGCGGTCAAGGCGGAGCCGAGGTCGAGCGCATCGTCGGCTGGCACCGCGGCCAGTGGGAGTCGCTGATCGGTGTCACCGGTCTCGGAGCCGACCTGCCTGACCAGCGACCCGGTTGCGGCTCCTATGTCGTCGACCCAGGCCGGGCCAGCCAGCTGGCCGTCCGTTTCGGCGGCTCCGTCATCCGCTCCCGTCGCATCGAGGTGGCCGAGCTCGAGGACGAGATCGAGGCGGCCTATGACCGGGGCTGGTCGGACGGGCTGCCGGTGGTGCCGCCGACCGAGATCCGGGTCATGCGCATGCTCGACGGCACCACCCGCGCTCCCGACGAGATCGTCGCCGTGATCCCGCCGGATCTGGTCGAGTGCACGGTCGAGAAGGTCGCGGTGAACGCGGTGTTGGCCGGGTGTCGCCCCGAGTACCTGCCGGTGGTGCTGACCGCGGTCGAAGCGGCCTGCACCGACGAGTTCAACGCCCACGGCCTGCTGGCCACCACGTACTTCTCGGGGCCGGTCGTCATGGTCAACGGGCCCGTCCGCCAGGCCATCGGAATGAACTCCGGTGTGAACGCCCTGGGCCAGGGGAACCGGGCCAACGCCACCATCGGACGGGCCCTGCAGCTGGTGATCCGCAACGTCGGCGGCGGGCGCCCCGGTGAAGTCGACAGGGCGACCCTCGGAAACCCCGGCAAGTACACCTTCTGCTTCGCCGAGGACGAGGAGGGCTCGCCGTGGGAGGCCCTGTCGGTCGAGCGTGGTCTGCCGCCGGGTCAGTCGGCCGTGACGCTGTTCGCGGGCGAAGGCGTGCGGGGCGTCGTCGACCAGCTGTCCCGAGATCCGGAGTCGCTGGCCCGATCCTTCGCCGCCTGCCTTCGCACCGTCGCCCACCCCAAGCTGCCGATGGCGTTCGACGCCGTGCTGGTGGTGTCGCCCGAGCACGGTCGCGTCTTCCGGGAGGCGGGCTGGTCGAAGGCCCGGCTGCGGGAGGAGCTCGACTCGTTGCTGCTGTTGGACGGGGCCGAGCTGATCAAGGGCGCGGGCGGGATGACCGAGGGCATCCCTGAGGGGTTGGCCGGCGTGCAGCTGCCGAAGTTCCGGCCCGGCGGCCTGCTGATCGTGCACGCCGGAGGCGGCGCCGGGCTGTTCTCGGCCATCATCGGTGGTTGGGCCAGCGGCGCAGTCGGGAGCCAGCCGGTGACGAGGGAGGTCGGGACATGAGTCGCATCCTGGTGGACCCCACGAGTGAACGGTCGCCCGGCGTACGCCAGCGGGTGGCCCGTCCGTCGTCGCTCGACGGCCTCACCGTCGGCCTGCTCGACATCACCAAGGCGCGGGGTGACGTCTTCCTCGATCGCCTGGCCGACCTGCTGGCCGAGCGCGGGCTGACGGTGCGGCGCTACGCCAAGCCCACGTTCACCAAACCGGCACCGGTCGACCTGCGCCACGAGATCGCCACCCAGTGCGACGTGGTCATCGAGGCCCTCGCCGATTGAGGCTCGTGCACGTCGTGCAGTGTGCACGACATCGCTGATCTCGAAGGGCGAGGGCTGCCCGGTGTCTTCGTGGCGTCGACCGAGTTCGTCGATGCCGCGGCCGCCCAGGCCGCGGCGTTGGGCTTCGACCCGGCCCGCGTGTTCGTCCCCCATCCCATCCAGGACCGCACCGACGACGAGATGCGAGCCTTGGCCGAGGCGGCTGTCGACGAGATCCTCGCCGCCATCACCGTCCCCCCCTCCCACTAGCCCCGTAGCCCCGTAGCCCAGTAGCCCAGTAGCCCGTAGCCCCACGGCCCCTCTTTCAGTGCTACCTGGGCCGGAAATCGCCCCCGATTGGGGCGTTTTCCGGCCCGGTTAGCAAGGTTTTGAGGACGGACTTAGGGCAGGTGGATGTGGTCGCCCTCGACGCGGGCCAGGCCGTCGGTGACGAGACCCTCGAGGACCCGCTCGGCCCGCAGCGGGTCGTCGGGCCAGCCCGCCAGGTGGGCCACCTCGGTGAGGGGGACGGGACGGGCGCGCAGGGCCGAAACGAGTCGGCCCCG
>JAUTXA010000106.1 GCA_030838265.1 Actinomycetota bacterium
CGTGGTGGACGATGGGGTCGTAGCCCACCGGGTTGCGGATGGTCCCGGCCAGGAACGCGGCCTCGGCGGCCCCCAGGTCACTGACGCTTCGGCCGAAGTACTGCTCTGCCGCGGCCTCGACCCCGTAGGCGCCGTTGCCCAGGTAGACCGTGTTCAGGTAGCGCTCAAGGATCTGGCGCTTGGTCATGTGGCTTTCGAGGCGGACGGCGAGCACGGCCTCCTCGATCTTGCGATGCACGCTGCGCTCGGGGGTGAGCAGCGAGTTCTTGACCAGCTGCTGGGTGATGGTCGAGCCGCCCTCCTTGACGCCGCCGTTCTGGGCGTTGGTGAGCAGCGCCCGGGTCGTGCCCCGGAGGTCGACCCCGCCGTGGGAGTAAAAGCGGGTGTCCTCGACATCGAGCACGGCCCGGATCACGATGGGCGGGACCTTGCTGAGGGGGACGGGGAGGCGGTTTTCTTCGTCATGGAGGACGGCCAGGACGGACCCGTCGCTGGCGTACACGACCGACCGCTGGGCCAGCTCGCCGAGCTGGGACAGATCCTTGCCCCCACCGGCCTGTCCGCCCGAGCTGAGGGCGCGCGCGCCAGGGGTCAAGAGGACCAGGCAAAGAGCCAGACCCACACCGCCGAGGAAGTTGGCGGCCAGAAAGCGACCGAGGGTGCGCACCAGGGCGCTAACCGTACTGGCCGGTCGGGTCGGTGTCGTAGGCGGGCAACGGGGGTAGAGGTTTGCGGTTGGCTCCGAGTTCTCGGGGGTAGACACACGCTGCTTGTGCGGATGGGCCGCGCCGGCGAACGGGGGCACGTCGTGAGTGACCAGATGAGCGGCCAGGGTCCGCCCGACGGCGGCCTCGAGGTCGTCATCGAGCCCAGCCGCGACCTGGGCGGCACCCGGGTGATCGCGGTGAGCGGTGAAGCCGACCTCTCGTCGTGCGAGCCGCTGCGTCAGGCCCTCGACGAGGTCATCGGAGGCGGCGCCAACCGGGTCGAGCTCGACTTCACCCACCTCGACTTCATCGACTCGACCGGGATCGGTGTGCTGGTGGCCGCCCTGAAGCGGATGCAGGCCAAGGGGGGCGAGATCGCCTTGCGCTCGCCCGGAGCATCGGTCCGCCGGGTGCTCGACATCACCGGGCTGGGCTCGCTCTTCCTTTTCGTCTGACGCTGGGCCTTTCCCGGCGTGGAACCACGCGGCGTGGGGAAGAGACCCCTCGCCATGGTCATGTCCTCGCTTCGGCCCAGTCATCTCAGTCGCTACGCCGACATCGGTCGCCTGATCGTCAAGTACGCCCGGCCCAGCCTGCTGGTCACCGCCGACCTCGAGGGGCCACAGCCCGACTCCTTCGACCCTGACGTCGAGAAGGCGGCCGAGAAGCTGGCCGCCGAGCTCGAATCGTTGGGCCCGACCTACATCAAGCTGGGCCAGCTGCTCTCCACGCGCGCTGACGTCCTCCCCGCCCCGTACCTCAAGGCCCTCACCCGCCTCCAGGACAGCGTCGAGGCCGTGCCGTTCGACAAGGTCCGCGAAGTCGTCGAGGCCGAGCTCGGTGGTCGTCTCTCCCTTCTTTTCCCCACCTTCGACGAGGTGCCCCTCGCCGCCGCGTCGCTCGGGCAGGTGCACCGGGCGGTGAGCCGCGACGGCCAGGTGCTGGCCGTCAAGGTGCAGCGGCCCGATATCCGCGAGGGAGTGCTCGACGACCTAGCTGCCATCGGCGAGATCGCCGACTTCGTCGACAACCACACCGAGATCGGCAAGCGCTTCAACTTCGGCGGCATGGTCGAGGAGTTCAAGCGCAGCATGCTGGCCGAGCTCGACTACCGCCAGGAAGCCCGCAACCTCGAGACCCTCAAGGCCAACCTGGCTGACTACCCGCTGATCGTCGTGCCTCAGCCCATCGCCGACTTCACCACCAGCCGGGTGCTCACCATGGAGTACGTCCCCGGCAAGAAGGTCACGTCTCTCGGGCCTCTCGGCCGGCTCGAGCTCGACGGCCGTCCACTCGCCGAGGAGCTGTTCCGGGCCTATCTCCACCAAGTGCTGGTCGACGGCTTCTTCCACGCCGACCCCCACCCCGGCAACGTCTTCCTCACCGATGATGGCCGGCTGGCCCTGCTCGACCTCGGGATGGTCGGGCGCATCCGGGCCGGCATGCAGGACACCCTCGTCCGCCTGCTCCTGGCCATCGGCGAGGGACGGGGCGACGAGGCGGCCGCCGCGGCCATCGAGATGGGCCAGGTCAGGGCCGACGTCGAGTTCGACCGCGAGCGCTTCGAGCTGGCCGTCGACGACCTCATCGCCCGCCATTGCGGCGCCGCCATCGAGGGCATCGCCGCCGGGCAGGTGGTGGCCGAGCTCACCCGGCTGGCCGGCGAATGCGGTCTGCGGCCCGCCGTCGAGCTCACCATGTTGGGCAAGGCGCTTCTCAACCTCGACGAGGTCGCCCGCACCCTTGCGCCCGACTTCGAGCCCGACGCTGCCATCCGCGAGCAGACGGCCGAGATCCTCCGCGACCGCATGCGACTCACCATCTCCCCGGCCGGCCTTGCCTCGGCGGCCATGGAGGCCAAGGAGTTCGCCGAGAAGCTGCCGGGCCGGGTCAACAAGGTCATGGACGCCCTCGCCGAGGGCCAGCTCACGCTGAACGTGCAGGGCATCGACGAGAACGCCCTGATGACCAACATCCAGTCGGTGGCCAACCGCATCACGGTCGGCGTCGTCACCGCCGCGCTCATCATGGGGGCCGCCATGCTCATGCGCGTCCCGACCCACGCCAAGCTCTTCGGCTACCCGGCCGTGGCCATCGTCTGCTTCTTCCTGGCCGCCCTCACCGGCGTGTACCTCATCGTCTCGATCCTCATGAGCGAGACCAAGACGAAGAAGAAGCACTAGCCCGCCGCGGGGCGGGGGTGACTCCACCCCCATCGACGCGGGTGCTCTCGCCCTGTCGCCGACGCGCCGCCATGGTCGACAATGCGGGTGGGAGGACGGGCGGTTGGCCAGGCAGACAACAGAGAAGAGCGGCGAGGCGGTTCGCCTCTGGGCTGCCAATGAGCTGAAGCGGCGGTGGCGATCGCTGGTGACCCTTGGGCTGATCGGGGGGCTGGCCGCCAGCGTGTCACTGGCCGCCGTGGCCGGGGCGAGACGCACGGCCACCAGCTTCGCCAACTTCCGTCAGGCCACGGCCTCTCCCGATGCCATCGTCTTCGGCACCCAGGTCGGGTTCACCGACGTCGACTACACCGCCGTGAGGCGCCTGCCCGAGGTCCTCGATTCGGGGACCTTCACGCTCTCGCCCATCGCGTTGAAGGGCTTCCCCAAGTTGGGAAGCCTCGCCCCCGGCGACGCCCATCTCTACCGGACGCTGAGCCGGCCATCGCTCTTGCATGGCCGCCTGCCCGACCCTCGTCGAGACGATGAGGTCCTCGTGAACCGGGCCGCGTCCCGCCGTTACCACCTGCGCGTCGGCAGCCGCGTCACGATCATCTCGGCCACCGACATAAACGCCTTCTTCGGCCAAGTTCCTATGACGGGTGGGCCGACGGTGGAGGCGACGGTCGTCGGCGTCGGCGATTCGATGATGGACATCATCTTCGGCACGACCGAGCCCGGCTTCATCCCCAGCGGGGGCTTTCTCGCCCGCCACGGAAACGTGGTCCCCCACCTGGGCAATCTGGTGGTCCGGTTGAAGCCGGGGGCCGATGCGAACCGATTCCATGTTCGCGCCGCCACGGCCCTGCACCTGCCCGACGTCCCGGTGCGTGACCTGGCCGAGGACGCAAAGCGGGTGACCCACAGCACCGACGTCGAGCGCACCGCTCTCCTTCTCTTCGCCGCCGCCGCCCTGATGGCCGCCGTCGTGTTGGTGGGCCAGGCGGTCACGAGGACCGTCTACGCCATCGCCGAAGCCGGGGCGGCCCTTCGGGCGTTGGGCTTGGCCCGGGCCGAGCTCATGTCGGGCATGGCGCTGACGTTGCTGCTCGCCGCCGTGACCGCGGCCGTGACCGCGATGCTCGGTGCCATTGCCCTCTCCTCCCGCCTCCCTGTCGGGCTGGCCCGCACCCTCGAGCCGAGCCTGGGCATCCGCCTCGACGTTCCGGTGCTGCTGATCGGTGGCGTGGCGGTCTTCGTCCTCGTGATGAGTGGCACCCTGCTGGCCGCCGTGCGGGCGACGAGGCGAACCGCGGCCGCCGCGTCGCCCGAGGGCACCTCATGGGGTCGCCGGCTGCGGGCCATCGCGCCGCTCCCCGTCGCCATCGGTGCCAGCCTGGCCCTCGAGAAGGGACGGGGGCCGCGATCCCTGCCGGTCCGGCCCGCGCTGATCGGCGCCATCGTCGGGGTGCTCGGCATCGTCGGCGCCCTCGGCGTGGTGCCCGGGATCGACG
>JAUTXA010000103.1 GCA_030838265.1 Actinomycetota bacterium
CGACCGCCTGGGCATCAACCCCGGCCACGCCCTCCGGCCCCTGGTCGACAAGGCCATCGGCTTCTTCTCTCGAGAGATGGACGCCGGCCGGTTCCGCCGCCACGACCCGGAGCAGCTCGTCATCACCGGCTATGGCGCCTTGCTGACCTACTTCAGCGATCTGCCCTTCCTCGAAGCCCTCCTCGGCCGCGATCCCCTCGCCGATGAGGCCCTCGAGAAGCGGCTCCAGCATGTGCGGGGCTTCTTCCGGGCCGCCCTCGAGCCCTGACGCCGGCTCGCCCCTACAGCCGCTCCAACCCGGTGAGGACCTCGGCGTCTTCGGCTGAGGCCTCGGGCCCGTAGCGCAGGACGAGCGCAACCTTCGTGCCACACCGGGGACAGGTGAAGGCGGCGAGCGCCACCTCATCGCCCGGATCGGAGGCTCCCTCCTCCCGCGCCAGGGCATCGACGCTGAGCTCGGCGGCCGGGGTGTCGTTCTGGCACGTGAAGCAATGGACCACGCCGCCCGGGCGCGCCGCAGCCTGCCCGGTGTAGCCCTCGGCCTCGGCGGCCGCGACCAGGTCGGCCAGGCTGCGCGCCCCCGAGGCCCAATTGGCAACGTTCATGGGCGTCTCCTCAGTGACCCTTGTGCTTGTCGGACGGCCCCGACCGAGGTGGCACGGTGGGAGGCGGCGGGGCAGGGGCGGCGATGGGGGCGGGCGGCGGCGGCAGACCGGGAAGGGGAGTCCCCGGCGGCAGGTCGCCGATCTTGCTCGGGGCCGGCCATTGTCCAGGATCGGGGGCGGTGAATCCGGTCGCGGGGAGGCTCGAGGTGGCGGGCCCCATGAACGCCGACCAGATGCGAGCCGGGAAGCTGCCGCCCGTCACCTTGCCGACCCCGGGCACTCCGACCATCGAGATCTCGGCCGCCGGCGCACCCATCCAGACGGCGGCGGCCAGCTGGGGTGTGAAGCCACAGAACCAGGCGTCGCGCCACTCGCTGGCGGTACCGGTCTTGCCTGCCGCCGGGCGGTTGATGGCCGCGGCCCGTCCCGTGCCCGCCGCGATCACTCCCTGCAGGACGTCGGTCACCGTCCTCGCCACCTGAGGCGAGATGGCTTGGCTGGGCTGCGGGTCGGGGTGCAGGACGACCTTGCCATCGGCCCTTGTTACCTCGGTGACGAACATCGGGTCGTGGTGGACGCCATCGGCGGCGAGGGTGGCGTACACCGACGCCATCTCGAGCGGGGACACGGGCTGGGTGCCGAGGGGGATCGACGGCACGGGATCGAGGTGATGGGTGACGCCGAGGCGGTGGGCCATCACCGCGATCTTCTCCGGGCCGATGGCAAGGGCCAGCCGGGCGTAGGCGCAGTTGACCGAGTGGATGGTGGCGTCCCGCAACGACACGACCCCGCCGGCCTCGCCCTCGTAGTTCTCGACGTCCCAGGGCTTCGAGGACCCGGGGATGTCGAGCTTGCAGGGCGTCGAACCGTCGACCAAGTCGTCGGGGGAGTGCCCGGCGTCGATGGCTGCGGCCAGGGCGATGGCCTTGAAGGTCGAGCCCGCCTGCCGACCTCCCTGCGTGGCCAGGTTGAAGCGCAGATGCTCGAGTCCGGGGCCGCCGACGAGGGCGCGCACCGCGCCGTTGCGGGGGTCGATGGCGACCAGCGATGTCGCGAAGGGGCCGGCGGGAGCGATCGCCTTCACGGCCGCCTCGGCGTCGCCCTGCATGCGCGGGTCGAGTGTGGTCTTCACCGTCAAACCACCTCGATAGAGCGTGGCGTAGCGGTCCTCCGGCGTCGTCCCGAGGTGGATGTCGTCGAGCAGCCGGCGCTTCACCTCTTCGACGAAGTAGCCCTGCCCCTCACCGGGTGCGAACGTCGGGTGGGCGGGGAGTGGGGTGGCGTCGGCCCCGCGAACCTCGGCGGCGGTCGCGTAGCCCTCGGCCTGCATGCGGCCCAGGGCGTGCCGGCGGCGGGCGGCCGCGTCCTTGGCATGGGTGAACGGGTCGTAGCCCTTTGGGTTGGCGATGAGGCCGGCCAGCAGGGCGGCCTCGGGGAGGGTCAGCTGGCTGACTTGCTTGGCGAAGTAGCGCTCCGACGCGGCGCCGACGCCGTAGCTGCCCTCACCCAAGTAGATGGTGTTGAGGTAGCGCTCGAGGATGGCGTCCTTGCCCAGCTTCTTCTCGAGCTGCACGGCCAGCTCGACCTCTCGCACCTTGCGGTCGAGGGTGCGCTTCGGCGTGAGGAACGTGTTCTTCACCAGCTGCTGGGTGATGGTGGATCCGCCCTGCTCGACACCACCCTTCTGACCGTTGTGCATCGAGGCCCGCAGCACCGAGCGCAGGTCGACCCCCCGATGCCGGAAGAAGGACTTGTCCTCGGTGGCCACGACCGCCTCGACCAGTACGTCGGGGACCGCGGCCAGCTTCACCGGCACCCGGTCCTGGTCGTAGAGCACGGCGAGCGTCGAGCCGTCGGCCGCCAGGACAACGCTGCGAGCGGCGAGAGGGCTCATCTCCGGCAGGTGCTTCGCCGCGAGCGTGACCGGAGGCGTGGGCGACGGCAGCAGGGGCAGCAGCATCCCGAGCGTGACGGTGACGAAGGCGGCCCCGGCGAGGGTGGCGGCCACGAGGCGCGCGAGGGTGCGGACAGGCAGCATTCGCCTGGCCTGTTCCCCGGTAGGGTCCCGGCCATGCCGCCCACGGATCAGCGCGTCCAGGTGCCCCCCAACTGCGACCTCACGCTGGGCATGGTCTGCGTCGACAAGTCGGAGCCGGGGCGCACGGTGTGGCGGATGCTGGCCGACGAGCGCTTCGCCAACCCGGTCGGGATCATCCAGGGCGGGTTCGTGGCCGCCTTTGCCGACTCGGCCATGGGCGCGTCGTCGGTCACATGGGCCAAGGAGCGCAAGGTGTTCTCGGCCAACGCCGAGCTGAAGGTCAGCTTCATGAAGCCGGCCCGTGTGGGGACCACCCTGACCTGCACCGCCTACGTCGTGTCGGGGGGAGCGCGGGCCGCCTTCCTCGAGTGCGACGTCACCGACGATGACGACCGTCTCATCGCCCGCGCCACCTCGACCTATCTCTTGACGGCGCGGGACGGGTCGTAGCCGCTTCTAACCTCGCGACGTGCGCCGTTGGCTGGCTCCGGCGATCCTGACCCTCGTCTCGCTGAACCTCGCCGTCCTCGCCGGCGGCTGGTCGCCGGCCGCGGCCAGGGCCGCCTTCGACACCGAGAGCCCCCCTCCCGCCGCGCCCCTGCTCTCGGCTCGCCGCATCCCGGCCCTCCTCAGCCGCATCGTCGCCGACGACCGATACAGCCGGACGCTGAGCTCGGTGTTCACCGACCCGCTCTACGGATCAGGGCTGACGTCATGCCTCGTC
This sequence comes from Actinomycetota bacterium, assembly GCA_030838265.1. Lineage (GTDB taxonomy): Bacteria > Actinomycetota > Acidimicrobiia > Acidimicrobiales > BP-101 > BP-101. The sequence goes on from JAUTXA010000103.1 coordinate 3,368, forward strand.
GTCCGACACGGCGGGCAGACGATCTACAGCCGCAACGCCACCACCTCGATGGTGCCCGCGTCGAACCTCAAGCTCCTGACGGCGACCGCGATCCTCAAGGAGTTCAAGCCGACCGACCGCTTCCGAACCGAGGTCCGAGCGGCCGCGTCGGTGACGGCCGGCGCCCTCGAGGGCGACCTCTGGATCGTTGGTGGGGGGGACCCGTTGCTCGAGACGGCGGACTACGCCGCCTTCAACAGCAAGAGCTTCCACAACAAGCCCCACCTCCACAGCAGCTACGAGCATTTGGCCGACCTGATCGCTTCATCGGGCATCAAGGAGGTGCGGGGAAGCGTCGTCGGTGACGAGAGCCGGTACGACAAGCAGCGCTACGTCCCCTCCTGGCGTCCCATCTACGTCAGCGACGGCGAGGCCGGCCCCGCCTCGTCGATCGAGGTCAACGACGGGTTCAGCACGTTCGAGCCCAAACCGGTTGGGGTCGGGGCCCCAGCCACCCACGCTGCCACCCTCATGACCAGCCTGTTGGCCCAGCGGGGGGTCAAGGTCGACGGCGCCCCGACCGAGGGTGCGGCTCCGGCCGGCGCCCGGGTCGTCACCGTCCTGCCCTCGCTCACCATCGCCGAGATCGTCACCGAGATGATGCAGGAGAGCGACAACATGACGGCCGAGCTCATGGTCAAGGAGCTGGGCTACCGGAAGGCCGCGGCGGGCACCACCGCCGTCGGCCTCAAGGCGATGACCTCGATCTTGCAAGGGTTGGGGTTGCCCCTGGCCGGCTTCGTCGCCCACGACGGATCCGGGCTCGACCGTGGCGACCGGGCCACGTGCGCTCTGTTGCTGGCCACCCTGGCTGCCGCCGGACCCGACAGCCCACTGGCCAAGTCGCTCTCGGTGGCCGGTGTGAACGGGACGCTCGTGAACCGCTTCGTCAACACCCCGATCGCCGGACACCTGCGGGCCAAGACGGGCAGCATCGACTTCGTCGCCGCCCTCTCGGGCTTTCTCGACAACGGGACGACCGTGCCGGTGACCTTCGCCATGATGGCCAACGGCCTGCCCAAGCCCGGGATCGTCACGCGCCACCTGCAGGACCACCTCGTCGAGGTGCTGTTCACCAAGCCGACGGCCCCACCGATCGACCGGATCGCCCCCTGATCGACGGGCGTGCGATGGTGGAGGACGAGCCGCGGTTCTTGCTTTGCCGTTGACGGAAGGATAAGAACCGACGTCCCCACCGGGATCGGCCGATCTGGAGGAGCCCGTGGCCATCGCCACCGAGAAGAAGAAGGACAAGAGCATCCCCACGATCGTCACTGAGCTGTGGGCGCTCGTGGT
>JAUTXA010000104.1 GCA_030838265.1 Actinomycetota bacterium
GCTCGACGCCTTGGCCGAGGAGCTCTAGGCCATCGAGTTTCATCGTTACCCCGACCGAGACGTCACCGCCCTGCGAACCGCGCTCGGTGAGCTGCACGAGGTCGGCCCTGAGCGGGTCTTCGCGGCCAACGGCTCGAACGAGGTGCTGCAGGCCCTGTTGTTGGCCTATGGGGGCCCGTCGCGCGCCGCGGCCGTCTTCGAGCCCACCTACGCGCTGCACAGCCACATCGCCCGACTCACCCGGACGAGGGTCGCAGTCGGCGAGCGGGCGGGCGACTTCACCCTCGACATCGACGAAGTAAAGCGGGTGATGGTCGACGCCGCGCCCGACATCACGTTCCTCTGCTCGCCGAACAACCCGACGGGCCGGGCCGAGCCCGAGGACACCGTGCGCCGCGTCCTCGACATGGCTCCGGGCCTGGTCGTCGTTGACGAGGCCTACGGGCAGTTCAGCCCCTGGTCGGCGTTCTCGCTCCTGGCCCGCGAGCCCGGTCTCGTCGTGGTCCGCACCTTCTCGAAGACCTGGTCGATGGCGGCGGCCCGTCTCGGTTACCTGGTGGCTGCTCCGGAGGTCGTGACCCAGCTCGAGCGGGTGATCCTGCCCTACCACCTCGACGCCGTGAAGCAGGCGGCCGGCCGTCTGGCCCTCGCCTTCCGGGACGAGATGGAGCAGCGGGTCTCGTTGATCGTCGAGGAGAGGGGTCGCATGGCGGCCGCCCTGGGCGAGCTGCCCGTCGACACCTGGCCTTCGGAGGCCAACTTCATCCTTTTCCGCCCCCGTCACCGCTCGGGCTCCGATGTGTGGCAGGCCCTCGTCGAGCGGTCGGTGCTCGTCCGAGACTGCTCGTCGTGGGATCGTCTCGAGGGCTGCCTGCGGGTCACCGTCGGCTCGGCCGACGAGAATGATGCGTTCCTGGCCGCCCTTCGAGAGGCATTGACATGAGCCGACAGTCGCAGCGAACGCGCCAGACCAAAGAGACCTCGATCGAGATCGAGCTCGAGCTCGACGGTCGGGGTCAGGCCACCGTCGCCACCGGGCTGCCGTTCTTCGACCACATGCTGGCCCAGCTCGGCCGGCACGGAGGATTCGACCTCCGCGTCGACGCCAAGGGCGATCTCGAAGTCGACACGCACCACACCGTCGAGGACGTCGCCATCCTGCTGGGCGAGTGCGTGGCCGAAGCGTTGGGTGACAAGGCGGGGGTGCGGCGCTTCGCGTCGATCGCCCTGCCGCTCGACGAGGCGCTGATCGAGGTGGCCCTTGACCTCTCCGGTCGCCCCTTCTGCGTGTACGAGGTCGAGATCCCGCCCGAGACCCTGCCCCTGGGCAACCCCGCCTTCGACCCCCAGCTGGCCGAGCACTTCTGGCAGTCGTTCTCGAGCGCGGCGGCCATGACGCTGCACCTGCGCATGCGCGCCGGGCGCAACACCCATCACATCCTCGAGGCCCAGTTCAAGGGGGTGGCCCGCTGCCTTCGCGACGCGGTGCGCCTCGACGGCGACGACGTGCCATCGACGAAGGGCAGGCTGTGATCGCGGTCCTCGACTACGGCATCGGCAACCTTCGCTCGGCCGAGAAGGCCCTGCAGAAAGTGGGCGGCGACGCCCGCCTCACCGCCGACCCGGATGAGGCGGCTTCGGCCGACGCCATGGTGCTCCCGGGCGTGGGTTCGTTCGGCCGCTGCATGGAGGCCCTGGTGGCCTCGGGCCTCGACACCGTGGCGGCCGACGGTGTTCGTCGCAACGTGCCCTTCCTCGGGATCTGTGTGGGGATGCAGCTCCTCTACGACGGCTCCGACGAGAGCCCCGGCGTACGGGGTCTCGGGCTCATCGGCGGCATGGTCCGGACGCTGCCCGAGGGAGTGAAGCGGCCCCAGATGCAATGGAACCGCCTGCAGTCGGTGCGCGGTGCGAGCCCGTTGCTGGCTGGCCTGGGCGACGAGGCCTGGGTCTACTTCGTGCACTCCTACGCGCCCGACGCCAACGACGACGTGGTGGCCACGTGCGACTACGGCGGCTCCGTGGTGGCGGCCATCGAGCGCGGGAGGCTCTGGGCGACGCAGTTCCACCCTGAGAAGTCGGGCCGGTTCGGCCTGCAGCTCCTGGCCAACTTCGTCGCGGCCGCCCAGGCGACCTGAAGTGCAGCTGCTGCCGGCCATCGACATCCGCGCCGGGCGCTGCGTCCGCCTGGTGCAAGGCGACTACGAGCGCGAGACGGTCTATGGCGAGGATCCCGTCGCCCAGGCCTGGGATCTCGAGGCGGCCGGCGCCCCCATGATCCACGTCGTCGATCTCGATGCCGCCAAGACGGGCGAGCCGACCAACCGCCCGATCATCGCCGCCATCGCCCAAGCCGTGTCCGTGCCCGTGCAGACGGGAGGCGGCATTCGTGACGAGGCCGCGGCCGAGGATCTCTTCGGCATCGGCGTGGCTCGCGTCGTGCTGGGAACGGCTGCAGTCGAAGACCCTGACCTCGTCCGCCGGCTGGCCGGTCGCCATCCCGGAGCCGTCGTGGTCGGCCTCGACGCCCGACGGGGTGAGGTGGCGGTGCGGGGCTGGACCGAAGGCGGTCGGGGCGGGCTGCTCGACGCCGTGCGGGGCTTTTCCGACTCGGGCATAGCCGCCTTCGTCGTCACCGACATCGGGCGCGACGGCATGTTGCAGGGACCCGACGTCGAGGGGCTCACCGAGGTGGTGCGGGCGACCAACGTCGATGTCATCGCGTCGGGCGGCATCGCCGCCGTGACCGACCTCACCTCACTGGCTGCCATCGAGGTCGAGGGTCGCCGCTTGGCGGGGGCCATCGTGGGCACTGCCCTCTACGAAGGTCGCTTCACCGTCGCTCAGGCCTTGGCCGCTCTCTCACCCGGCCGGGGGGGTCTCCAATGAGGACGGTGCGCGTCATCCCGTGTCTCGACGTCGATGCCGGCCGGGTCGTCAAGGGCGTCAACTTCCAGAACCTGCGCGACGCGGGAGATCCCGTCGAGCTCGCGGCCCGCTACGACGAGCAGGGGGCCGACGAGATCGTCTTCTACGACATCACCGCGTCATCCGGGAACCGGGAGACGATGGTCGATGTTGTCCGCCGCACCGCAGAGGCGATCTTCATTCCCCTGACCGTCGGCGGCGGCGTGCGGTCGGTCGACGATGGCCGCCGCCTCCTGCGGGTCGGGGCCGACAAGGTGGGCATCAACACGTCGGCCGTCGCCCGCCCCGAGCTCATCGGCGAGCTGAGTCGCGAGTTCGGTGCCCAGTGCGTGGTGGTGGGGATCGATGCTCGGTTGTCGCCGGGGGGCTACGAGGTCTACACCCACGGAGGTCGGAAGCCGACCGGCCTCGACGCCATCTCGTGGGCGGTCGAGTGCGAGCGCCTCGGGGCGGGCGAGGTCATTCTGAACTCTATGGATCGCGACGGCACCCGGCTGGGCTTCGACCTCGAGCTGACCAGAGCGGTGGCCGAGGCCGTGAACCTGCCCGTGGTGGCCAGTGGCGGCGTCGGCAGCCTGGCCCATCTGGTCGAGGGGGCCGACTACGGCAAGGCCGACGCCGTCCTGGCCGCGTCGATCTTCCACTACGGCGAGCACACGGTGGCCGAGGCCAAGCAGGCCCTGACAGACGCTGGCCTCATCGTGCGGCCCCTATGAGGACCGGGACCCGGCGGCGCCGGGCGGTCGGCGGGATGCTGGCCGTCCTCGTGGCGTTGGCCGTCGTCGGCTGCACGAAGAAGACCGAGAAGGTGAGAACGCTGGAGAACACGACCGGCGACGCCCGGCTGAACCTGACGGTCACGCACGGGCCCCTGGTGGCCCACCAGCCCGTGGTCTGGCAGCTCGTCTTCTCGAACGTGAGCGCTCAGAATGTCCAGATCACCTTCCGCACCGCGCAGCGAGGCGAGGTGGTGCTGCTCGACAAGAGCCACAACAACAAGGTCGTCTACCAGTGGAGCAAGGGTCGGTCCTTCACCCAGTCACTCGCCACCTCGACCATCGGGCCGCGCAAGAAGTTGGCGATCACCCTTGAGGGCACCCTCGACGTGGCGGCGGGCACCTACCAGCTGCGAGCCGGGATGGCCTCGACGCCGGCGCCCACACCGGTGTTCGTCGAGGTAACCGTCAGGAAGTAGGCGCGGGCGCTCAGCTGGGGCTGGTGCCGAGCTCTGTCAGGAAGCTGAGGACCAGGGGCGGCAGCTGCTCGATGCGGCCGACGAAGAAGTGATCGGCACCCGCGACGACCTCGATCCGGGTGTTGACCCACGCTGCGGTGGCGGCCCGGGCCGCGTCGGGACCCAGGAAGCGGTCGCGCTCCGGAATGACCAGGAGCTTGGGGCGCTCGTCATGGGCCGCGGCCATGGCCTCGCTCTTGACCACGCGCAGGGGAGGGGCAAAGGCGCACCAGCCGCTCAGGCGCGGATCGTCGACGGCGAGGGACGTATCGGCCCCGAAGGACCAACCGGCGAGGACGAGCACCAAACCCTCGGTGATCGGATGAAGCGCCTCGATGGCGGCCACGATGTCGGCCTGCTCGCCCACCCCAAACTCGTGGTGGCCCTCGGACCCCTGCACACCGCGGAAGTTGAACCGCAGGGTGGCGACCCCTGCCGCCGGCAGGGCCTCGAACAAGGCGCCGGGGACGATGGAGCGCATGTTGCCGCCCTGTTGGGGGTGGGGATGGGCCAGCACGACCGCCGCCCAGGGCTCGTCCGGGACGGCCAGCTCGCCCTCGAGAGCCAGGCCGTCGCTCGTCTGGAGCGTGATGGCTTCGGGGTTCACGAAGAGCAGACGGTACCGTGCCCGGCGTGGAGGAAAGCGAGTCCAAGCAAGCAGTCATCATGCTCAGCGACCGGGTTCTGGTCCAGATCCCCCAGAGCGAGGGAGAGCGGCGCTCCCGCGCTGGAATCCTCATTCCGGCCACCGCCCAGGTCTCGAAGCGCCTGGCATGGGCTGAGGTGGTGGCCGTCGGGCCGCATGTCCGGACCATCAAGGCGGGCGACCAGGTCCTGTTCAACCCCGAGGACCGCTACGAGGTCGAGGTGCAGGGCGAGGACTACCTCATCCTGCGCGAGCGGGACATCCACGCCGTGGCGGCCGAGCGCATCGACGGGTCCACCGGCCTGTATCTGTGAAGGGCCGCATACGATGTCGGCCATGCCGACCGCATCACCCATCGCCACGCGCGCCGAAGACCTCGATCAAGTCACCTTCAACGCGGACGGCCTCGTCGCGGCCATCGTGCAGGAGGAGAGCACCGGCGACGTGCTGATGATGGCGTGGATGAACGACGAGTCGCTGCGCCGAACGCTCGAGACCGGGCGCACGTGGTTCTGGAGCCGGTCGCGCAACGAGTATTGGTGCAAGGGCGAGACCTCGGGCGACCGTCAGTTCGTGCGCCGGGCCTACTACGACTGCGACGGCGACACCCTGCTGTTCGTGGTCGAGCAGGAAGGCAGAGGGGCGTGCCACACCGGTAATCGCACCTGCTTCTTCCGGCGCTTCGGTGGCGACGATCCGGCCTAGCCGGGACGACTTCCGCTCCCTGGCCCGCGACCACACCGTGGTCCCGGTGTGGCGGGAGGTCCTGGCCGATCTCATCACCCCGGTCGCGGCCTTTGCCCGGCTGGCCGGCGACGGGCCCGGCTTCCTTCTCGAGTCGGTCGAGCGGGGCGAGCGGTGGAGCCGCTTCTCGTTCATCGGACGCAATCCGCAAGCCACCTTGGTCGCCCGCGGTGGTTCCATCGACGTGCGCGGGTCGTTGCCGCCCCACGTGCCCACCGACCGCGGCGTCCTCTCCGCCCTCGAGGCCATCCTGGAGACCTACCGCTCGCCGTCGCTCCCCGACCTCCCGCCGCTGCACGGAGGGGTCGTCGGCTACCTGGGCTACGACGTGGTGCGCGAGATCGAGCGTCTGCCTGACGTCCCCCACGATGACACCGGTCATCCCGACGCCGTGCTCGACATCATCGGCGAGCTGGCGGTGTTCGATCACTGGCGGCAGCGCGTGAGCCTCATCGCCAACGTCATGGTGCCGGCGGGGGCCACCGAGGACGAGCTCGACGCGGCCTACGACGACGCGTGCCGGCGCATCGACGCCCTGGCCGCGGGCGGGGCCCGTCCCATCGACGAGCCCGTCGTCGACCCGCCGGACGAGAACGAGCCGCTGCCCGAGGTCCGCCGCCTGGTCACGCCCGAACGCTGGGCGGCGAGTGTCGACGTCGCCAAGGAGCACATCCTCGCCGGCGACATCTTCCAGGTCGTGCTGTCGCAGCGCTTCGACCTCGATCTCGATGCCGATGCCTTCGACCTCTATCGCGTCCTGCGCCAGGTCAACCCCAGCCCCTACATGTACTTCGTGCGCCACGACGACCTCACCCTCGTCGGGTCATCGCCCGAGCCACTGGTGCAGCTGCTCGACGGCAAGGTCATCTCCCGGCCCATCGCCGGCACCCGCCGCCGAGGAAGGACCGAGGAGGACGACCGGCGCATGGCGGGCGAGCTCAAGGAGCACCCCAAGGAGATTGCCGAGCACATCATGCTGGTCGATCTGGCCCGCAACGATGTCGGGCGGGTCGTCGACTACGGCACCGAGGAGGTCGACGAGCTGCTCACCCTCGAGCGCTACAGCCACGTGATGCACCTGACCTCGCAGGTGAGCGGCCGCCTCCGGGCCGGCCTGGGCCCCATCGACGTCCTGCGCGCCACCCTGCCCGCCGGCACCGTCTCGGGCGCGCCCAAGGTCAGGGCCATGGAGATCATCGACGAGCTCGAGCCCACCAAGCGAGGTCCCTACGCCGGCGTGGTCGGCTATCTCGACTTCTCCGGCAACCTCGACACGGCCATCGCGATCCGCACCATGGTCGTGCAGCCCGATGGCAGGGCGTCGGTGCAGGCGGGTGCCGGCGTCGTCGTCGATTCGGTGCCCGAGCACGAGGATCTGGAGTGCCACAACAAGGCCAAGGCCCTCCTCGCCGCTGTCCCCGCCGCCCGCCGCATCAGTGGTGCCCGGTTGGCCGGTGCGCGTGCCAGCATCTCCCGTGATGCGTGATGGGTGAAGAGGCCGCCACCGTCGTCGACGGCCGCGACGTGGCCGCGCTCGTCGCGGGCGCGGCGGCCG
>JAUTXA010000145.1 GCA_030838265.1 Actinomycetota bacterium
CGGGCGCCCTTCTCGTAGTCCCACGTGAAGATGGCCTCGGCGTTGTCCTTGACGTGGTGGATGGTCTCGTTCACGTCGGTGTTCGAAACAGAGAGGATGGCCTCGAGGTCGTTGATCTCGTCTCGGCCGATCAGCTCTTCGTTGGTGGTCGACATCGATGGTTCTCCCTTTGGGGGTTAGACGGATGCGGGGATAGAGGTGACGAGGCCGGGAAGGACGAACGCCCTCACCAGCCTCCGGACGGACTCCTCGTCACCCATGTCGACGTCGTCGGCTGGGTTCGAGGTGTAGGACAGAACGATGCGAGCCACCCACTCGGCGGCCCGCGCCGCGTCCTCGTCACCCAGCCAGCGGGCCAGGTAGGGAGCGGCGAAGGCGGTGGCGGCACTCAGGACCTCGTCCTGGTGGCTGAAGGCCAGCTTGGGGAGGATGACCTCGGGCTCGTGGGCCATGACGAACTGCAGCGCTTCATGGTCGCGAAGGCGGCGCGAGACCTCGGCGATGCCGACGACCAGAAGCTCCTCGAGGGAGTCGGCGGCGGCCATTCTCTGGGCGACGGCCCCGAAGAAGCGGGCGATCTCGACACTCGCCACCCGCTCGACGAGGCCTTCTTTGCCACCGGGGAAGATGCGGTAGACGGTGGCCCGGCTGTAGCCCGACTGGCGGGCGATGTCGTCGAGCGTCGTCTTGCCCATCCCCCACCGGGCGATGCAGCGCAGGGTGGCGTCGATGATCCGAGCCTCTTGGTGGTTCAGGCCCATGGGCTGAAAGCCGGCCAAGGGAGCGCCTGGATCGGCGGTCACGACTTCGGCGAGGGCGATGGCAGCCATCGCTTGAGACGATACGGCAGGAAGTGTCTCATCGTCAACCTCGTCTCACCCGTCCGCAGGCGTGGTGAGGCCGGCCAGGAGCTCGGTGCGGACAAGCTCGCCCACCTGGACGGGATCCTCGAGGTCCCAGCGCCCGGGGCTGCCGATGAACGAGAGGAGGAGCCGGGCCACGTGGTCGACGGCCCGCTCCTGATCGAGCCCGGGGGTGATGTCGGGGTCGCGCTGCATTGGGGGCAGCAGGAAGGCCTTGATCAGGGCCAGGAGGCGGTGGCTCTCGATGGTGAGCTCGGGCAGCAGGGTCTCGGGCTCGGTCTGCAGGATCTTCTGGAGGACGGCGTGGTCGGCCACCGCCCGGTGGGCGAACAGCAGGGCTCGCTCCAACAGGGTGGCGAAGTCGGCCGAGCCCTCGACGGCCTGCATGAGGCGCTCGAAGAAGCGGCTGGCCTCCCACCCGATCGTCTCCCTGATGAGCTGTTGCTTGCCACCCGGGAAGTACCGGTAGACGGTCGCCCGCGACACCCGGGCCTCGCGTGCCGCGTCCTCGACAGTCGTCTTGGCCAGCCCGTAGCGGGCGACGCACGAGTACGCCCCCTCGATGATCCGCTCGCGGGGTGAGGGCGTCACCCGGGCTCAGGCAGTCGGCAGGGTGTAGTCGACGAACTTCTCGCGCAACGTCTTCTTCGAGAACTTGCCCACCGAGGTCTTCGGAACCTCGTCGATGAACACGACGTCGTCGGGCAGCCACCACTTGGCCACGCGGGGCCGCAGGTGGTCGAGCACCTCATCCTTGGTGAGCTCCTCACCCGCCTTGATGACGACGCACGCGATGGGGCGCTCGTCCCACTTGGGATGGGCGATGCCGATGACGGCGGCCTCGGCCACCTTGGGATGGGCCATGATCTCGTTCTCGAGCTCGACCGAGCTGATCCACTCCCCGCCCGACTTCACCAGATCTTTGGTGCGGTCGACCAGCTTGATGTAGCCCTCGTCGTCGACCACGGCCACGTCGCCCGTCCGCAGCCAACCATCGGGAGTGAACGACTCCTGCGAGCCGGGGTGGTTGTAGTAGTCCCGCACGATCCACGGGCCCGCGACCTGCAGCTCGCCGCTGGTCACACCGTCCCACGGCAGCGGGCTGACGGTGCCGGGCTCGACGACGCGGAACTCGACGCCGGGGGCGATGAGCCCGACCGTGGCCCGCTGGTCGGCCAGCTCGTCGATCGACATCGACTCCTGGAGGTAGCTCTTGATGTGGCCGGTCGAGGCGATGGGGCTGGTCTCGGTCATTCCCCAGGCCTGGGTGATGGGGACCCCGATGGCCTCCCGGAACCCCTCGGACAGCGACTTGGGCACGGCCGAGCCGCCGCACAAGACCTTGGTGATCGACGAGAGGTCGCGACCCGCGAGCAGGGGCAGGACGCCCATCCAGATGGTGGGGACGCCGGCCGCCATCGTCACCTTCTCGGACACCATGAGGTCGACGAGGGTGGGTGGGCTGAGGTCGGCGCCCGGCATGACCAGGTTGGCGCCGGAAGCCACCGCGGCGTGGGCCAGGCCCCAGCAGTTGGCGTGGAACATGGGGACCACCGGCAAGATGGTGTCGACCTCGGACACGCCGAGCACGTCGTGCACCATCACCGCCATGGTGTGGAGCCACATCGATCGGTGCGAGTACACGACGCCCTTGGGCTTGCCCGTGGTGCCGCTCGTGTACATCATCGAGCCGGCCTGATTCTCGTCGGTGACGTTGAACTCGACGGGCTTGGCGTCAGCCATCAGCTTCTCGTAGTCGACGATGCGCGGGTCGTCGGGGACGTCGCCCTTGCCGTCGTCCATGATCACGATGTGCTTGACGGTGGTGAGCTCGGGCAGCAGGGGCGCCAGAAGAGCAGCCACCGACCGGTCGGCGAAGATCACCTCGTCCTCGGCGTGGTTGATGATGTAGGTGAGATCAGCCGGGAAGAGCCGCAAGTTGAGGGTGTGCAGGACGCGGCCGGTGCACGGCACGGCGAAGTAGAGCTCGAGGTGGCGGGCCGTGTTCCAGGCGAAGCTGCCGACGCGCCCGTCGGGTGAGACGCCGAGGGCCTCGAGGACCGCGCCGAGGCGACGGGTGCGGTCGGCCCACTCGCCGTAGGTGATCCGCTCGATGCCGCCCGGCGTGTTGGTCGCCACGTGCTTCTTGGGGAACAGCCGCTCGGCTCGGTGAAAGAAGTGCGGCAGGGTGAGCGGATAGTCCTGCATGAGTCCCTGCATGGGTCCCCCTCTGACGTCAGTGATCGCCGCACAGCGTACTGATCCCAGTACGGTCAGGGCCGTGGACGAGCCTCAGCCCGAGCCCGCCGACGCTCCGGGCGGGGCCGACGCGCCGGCCGCCCCCCAACGCAGTCGACGGCTGCTCTGGGTCTTGCTGACGCCGATCGTCCTCCTCAGCGTCGCCGGAACGGTCGCCGACGCCGTCGGACCGGCGTTGGTCACCCACCATCCGCTCGTCCAGATGTTCCTCAACCCCCGCAACCGGTACCTGGCCCTGGCCTCGAACCAGGTCGGCACGGTCCCCTTCTTCGTCGTGGGCTTCCTCCGTCTGGTGCTCACCGACCCGCTCTTCTACGTGCTCGGGGTTCTCTACGGCGACGCCGCCCTGCGCTGGATGGAGAAGAAGATGGGCGACGAGACCATCCAGACGTTGCGGCGCTGGTTCGGCAAGGCCGCCTACCCCATCGTGCTCATCGCCCCCAACGGCTATGTGTGCTTGCTGGCCGGCGCCACCGGGATGCGGCCCGCCGTCTTCATCAGCCTCAACCTCACGGGCACCGTGGCCCGCCTCATCATCATCCGGGCCGCGGCCGATGTCTTCAGCGGGCCTCTCAACGCCGTCCTCCGCTTCCTGCGCCACTACCAGTGGTGGCTCACCGGGCTTTCGGTCGTGATCGTCACCATCCAGGTCTGGAGCTCGCGGCGCAAGGGCCGGTCCGAGATCGCGTCGGTGGCGACTATGGAGCGGGAGCTGGCGGAGGCCGAAGCCGAGGTCTCGGCCGAGGCTCCGGAACCCGACTAGTGCCGGGGTCGGACGGGCCGGCGTCTCGCCCCGCCTCCCTTCGCCTCGGGACCGTCGCCGCCCTCGTCACCGGCGTCGTCTACATGATCGGGTCGAGCCGGCCTTTCGGCTACGACGCGTCGGTCACCGTGGCCCGGTTCGTCGCCACTCCTTCGCTGCTCGACGCTCTCAGGCGACAGGACGTGTTCAACAACCACGTGCTCTTCTCGCTGGCCGAGCACGTCGTGTACTCGCTGACCGGGAGCCGCTCCGAGGTCGTCCTCCGCCTGTTGCCAGTGGCGGCGGCGGCCGGAGTCGTGGGCCTGACCGCGGTCATGGCGGCGCGCCGTTGGGGCCTCGTGGCCGGCGCGGTGGCGGCGGTCGTGGTCGCCGCCAACCCAACCTTCGCGGCCGAGGCCCGGGACGTGCGGGGCTACTCCATGGTCGTGCTGGCCGCCCTCGTCTCGACCTTGATCCTGCTGTCGCTCATGCGCTCTGAAGGGGACCCGTCACTGCCGCGGCGCGCCGCCTACGTAGCGGTCTCGGCCGTGGGCGTCGGCGTTCACCTCAGCATGGCGCTCGTGCTCCTGGCTCATCTGGCCGCGGCTGTGGCCCACCGCCACCCTCGCCGTCTCGGGATCCTGCCGATGGCGTCGGTGCTCATGGGCTCGCTCTTCTACGCCGGCGTCGCCGGGACCATGCTCGCCGTCCGCCACGATCCCCGCTTCCGACCGGGTTTCGCACGCCAGCTCCTGTCCGCCCTGGGGGGAGCCCAGGGACGCGCCTTCATCGGCCCCGTCGTGGTGATTGGCCTCGTCCTGCTGGCTCGCGACCTCCGGGCCCGGGTGGCGCTGGCCACACTCGTCGTGAGCATCGGGTGGGTGTGGCTGGTGGCCAAGCCCTACTTCCTCTACCCCCGCTTCTTCGTGTGGCTGGTGTTGGCGACGGCCGCGGCCGCCGCCGCCGCGGTCGCCCGATGGCCGGCCCTCGTCGCACCCCTCGCCCTCGGGGTGGCGCTGGCGATCCCCGCCCAGGCTCGGGCCTGGGGGCGGGCCCAGGTGCCGAACCGTCGAGCGGCCGACGTCGTCGCCGGCCTGCACCGCCCCGGCCCGGTGTGCTCCCTCGGGGCCTCACTCGAGCCCCTCGACGTCTATCTGCGGACGCGACGG
>JAUTXA010000150.1 GCA_030838265.1 Actinomycetota bacterium
AAGCAGCTGGGCCTCGACCTGGGCGTCCCGCGGGCCGACCTCAAGGAGGCCATGGGCAGCGGCCTGGCCAAGATCAGGGCGGGACTACAGGCCTGACAAAGGCCTCATATTGGAGGCGCGTGGAAAGTTCGATAGGCTAAGCAGCTGATGTCACCGATCTGGATGTCCATCGAGGTCTTCGACGGGGCCTTCGCGGCTTCACGCTGGGCCGACGCCCACGGTGACAGCCTCACCGAGACCGCCCTCGTGCACGGGGCCTGCGACTGGAGCTGGCACCGCCACTCCTGGGGCGTCATCTTTGAGGTCAGCTTCACCGACGAGGCGGCGTGGGAGCGCTTCCGCCTCGACCTGGCCGTCGTCACCGCCCTCGAGGCCGTGCCCGACCCGGTCAGCGGCCTCATCGTCTACCGCGGTCGCGGGGGCAGCGCCGGTCGACCTCAGCCCCGCCGGCCCCGTCCCCTCACCGGGTCGGGCGCCGCCGCACTGCCCGTCCCGCAGCAGCTCGAGGACGAGGTCTTCGACTTCGGGGCCTTCCGCTCCGATCTCGAGCGCCGCACCCTCACCCTCGCGGGCTGAGCCCGCTCCCCCGCCGCTACTTGTCGCGCTGGGCGTAGAGCTCAGCGATCTTGGCGAAGTTGACGGTGATGAACACGGCCTCGGCTTCGGCCGTCATCTCCTCACCGTTGTAGACGCGGCCCACGGTGAAGATCTTGCGGCCCTCGACGCGGTCGAGCCGGCCCTCGAAGCGCAGGTCGGTGTGCAGCGGCGTGGGTTTCCGGTAGCGGACGGTCAGGGTGCCGGTCATCCCGGGCTGGCCGGCCAGCGACTGGGTCATCCCCAGCACCTCGTCGAAGCTGGCGGCGATGAACCCGCCGTGGACGCAGCCGGGCGGGCCTTCGTAGGCCGCGCCGAACCGAACGCGGCCGATCACGACGTCGTCCTCCATCTCGACGTGGATAGGCGGAGCCAGCGGATTGGCCCGGCCGATGATCGGGCTGTTGTCGAAGAAGGCGTGGGTGTCGCCGGCGTTGGCCGACTCGGCGAAGCCCTCGAAGAGCCGGCCCTGAGGGAAGGGCTCGAGGGCGGCGGCGATGGCGTCTAGGGCGGCGGCCGCCTTGAGCAGCTCGGTGGCGGGAGCGGTGGTGGCGACGAGGCGATCGATCACCAAGCGCATGGCCTCGCCGACCTGGCGCGTCTCGTCACTCATCGGCGACGTCGACGAACAGCGGGGCGTGATCCGAAGGAAGCTTGCCCTTGCGGGCGAAGCGGTCGATCAGTGTGTAGGTGAGGCTGTCGGCGAGTGGCTTGGTCAGCAGGACGAGGTCGATGCGCATGCCCCGGTGGTTGTGGAAGTCACCGGCTCGGTAGTCCCAGTAGGTGAAGAGCTCGTCCTCCTGGCGGAGCAGGCGGAAGGCGTCCTGCAAGCCCCACTCCTCGAGCCGGGCGAGGGCGTCACGCTCGGGCTTGCTCACGTGCGTCGAGTTCTTGAACTTCTTGATGTCCCACACGTCGCGGTCTTCGGGGGCCACGTTGAAGTCGCCGCAGACGACGACGGGGTGGGCCGGGTCGGTGGTCTGGTCGAGGTGCTGACGCAGCCGGTCGAACCACGACAGCTTGTACTGGTAGTGGTCGTCGTCGAGGCTGCGGCCGTTCGGGACATAGACGCTGTGCACCCGGATCCCCCCGCACGTGGCCGAGATCAGGCGGGTGTCGACGTCAGGGTCGATGCCTTCGCAGAAGCCGTTGACCACGTCCTTGATGCCGACTCTGCTCAGGATGGCGACACCGTTCCACTGCTTCAGCCCGTGGTGGACCGACTCGTAGCCCAGGGACTCGAACGACATGGCCGGGAAGGCGGCGTCGGAGAGCTTGGTCTCCTGGAGGCAGAGGATGTCGGGCTTTGCGTACCCGATCCACTCCTCGACGCGGGGCATCCGGACCTTCAGGGAGTTGACGTTCCAGGTGGCGATGCGCATGGCGTCGGCCACCCTACGCTGTCGTGCCGCGGCCGCTCTTGGTGTGGTCCGGCTACTTCTTCTTGGTGGCCGTCTTCTTGGTTGGCGCCGACTGCTTGGCCGCCTTCTTGGCCGACTGCTTGGCCGCCTTCTTGGCCGGCGGGGCTGCCTTCTTGGTGGCCGCCGGCTTCGGCGTCACCTTCTTGACCTTGGCCACCTTCTTGGCCGTCACCTTCTTGGCCGCTCGACCCTTGACGGGCTCGGGCGCCACGACCTTCTGGACGGGTGCCTTCACCGGCTTGGCCTTCTTGGTGGCAGTCGCCTTCTTGGGTGTCACCTTGGCTGTCTTCTTGGCCGCCTGCTTGGCCGTCTTCTTGGTGGCCTTGCGGATCTCGGCCAGCTGGTCGCCCATGGTCTGCTTCACGGCCACGGCATCGACCGGGACCTCGCGGCCGATCTCGGGCTCGGCCGGAACAGGATCGGCGCCGAACGGCGTGACGTCGGACGGGGCGATGGCCTTCGACGGCCTCCGTGCGGCCTGCTTCCGTCCGCCCGACTTCTTCGATCCACCTGACTTCCGGGGCGTCGCCTCGGCCATCTCCGCCTCCACCGTCTCCTCGGTCGGGGCTCCGGCCACCTTGGCGAAGCCCGGTAGGGCCAGCTCTATCCCGCGCCGGGCCGAGTCGAAACTCTGCACCACGAACGTGCGGGTCTCGCCCTGCTTCAGCACCTCGCGGGCGGCGCGGGGCGGCGGCGAGCCCATGGCGCTGAGGGGGATGTAGCAGCTGGCCCCGTCCACCACGACAAACGCGCCGTGGGACGAGAAGCGCTCGACCTCACCCTCGACATCGGTCCCCTGCTTGTGGTTGTCGACGAAGGTGATGAAGGCCAGGGGCTCGTTGACCGGCTCGCTGGGCGGCCCGGCCGGGCCCCGAGTGCGGCGGCGCCGCTTGGCCCCGCCCGTCTCGTCGTCCCTCGGCTCGACCCCCTCGACCGCCTCCTCAGTGGCGGCTTCGATGGCCTTGTCGACCTTCTTGTCGCGGCGGCCCCGGGGCCTCGTCCCGCCGCCGTCCGAGCCCGACTTCTGGCGCCGGGCCTCCTTCACCGCCTCTCGCGACTTGGGTCCCCGCACCGGAGCTCGATCGGTGAAGATCCAGCCGATGCCCTGGACGGGCTTGCCGCCGATGAGGCGTCCCTTGTCGAAGAGCCAGTCGTACTCGCCATGGAACTCCTGGAAGGAGTCGTTCGAGAACACGATGGCGCCGACCTTGTCGGCGATGCGGAGCAGGAAGGCGTCGCCCCGTCCGATGGCGCCGGCAGGGGGCGAGACCAGCTCACCGGCCAGCTCGGCCTCCTCGAAGGCCTTGCGCTCCTGGTCGTCGATGCGGTGCCCGAAGGTGGCATCGACGACCACGATCACCTCGTGACCGGGGAACTCTTCGATGAAAGCGCGCACCGCTTCGTCGAGCTGGGAGAGCGAAGGGAGGGTGCGGCCCTCGGTGGCGATGTTGGATCCGTCGACGACGACGTGCTGAGGCTTCATGTCACGGGACAGTCAAGCATCCCTACGATGCAGGTATGGGAACTGACGTCACCGGCGAGGTCACCGAGCTGCTCCAGCAGATGATCCGCAACCGCTGCGTGAACGACGGCACGGCTGAGTCGGGCCACGAGCGGGCCTCCGTCGATCTGCTCGAGGGCTACTTCGAGGGCAGCGGGCTCGACATCGAGACCTATGAGCCCACGCCTGGGCGGGCGTCGCTGGTCGGGCGCATCGAGGGGTCCGACCCCTCCGCGCCGACGTTGCTGCTGATGGGTCACACCGATGTGGTGCCGGCCAACGAGGACGGGTGGCGGCACGACCCCTATGGGGGCGAGCTCATCGACGGTGAGGTGTGGGGACGGGGCGCCATCGACATGCTCAACCTGACGTCATCGATGGCGGTCGCCACGCGCGCCCTGGCCTCGTCGGGCTTCCGGCCCGCCGGATCGCTCGTCTACTTGGCCGTCGCCGACGAGGAGGCGCTCGGGACCCATGGCGCCAAGTGGCTGACCGAGCACGAGCACGATGCGGTGGCGGCCGACTACGTGATCACCGAGTCGGGCGGCATCCCCATGCCGACGGCTGAAGGACCCCGGCTGCCGGTGATCGTCGGTGAGAAGGGGGCCTACTGGCGCAAGCTGGTCGTGAAGGGGACGCCGGGGCATGCCTCGGCCCCGTTCCGCTCGGACTCGGCCGTGGTGAAGGCGGCCGAGGTCGTCCGCCGGCTGGCCTCGTACCGGCCGCAGACCAACATCCACGACATCTGGCGGCGCTTCGTCGAGGGGATGGCGTTCCCGCCGGAGTTCGCCGGGCCGCTGCTCGACCCCGACGCCATGTGGGACTTCGTGGCCGAGCTGCCCTTCGTGGGCTTGGCCCGCCAGGCCCAGGCCTGCACCCACACCACCATCGCCCCAACGGTCGTGCACGGCGGGGTGAAGACCAACGTCATCCCCGACCGAGTCGAGCTCGAGCTCGACATCCGCACCTTGCCGGGGCAGACGGCCGACGATGTCGCCGCCCTGCTGGCCGACGCGTTGGGCGACCTGGCGGGCGACGTCGAGATCATCGGTCTCACCGACGACGAGTCGACGTCATCGCCCATGGACACGCCCCTGTGGGATGCGCTGTCGCGGGTGACCTCGGTGCTGCACCCGGGGTCGGGGCTCATCCCCTTCCTCACCGTCGGCGCCACCGACGCCCGCTTCTTCCGGCGCCAAGGGATCACGTCCTACGGGTTCGGCCTGTTCTCCGAGCGGCTGTCGTTCGAGGACTTCTCGACCATGTTCCACGGAGACGACGAGCGGGTCGACGTCGACTCCCTCCGCCTGTCGACCGAGATGTGGGGGGCGCTGGCCCACGACTTCCTGGTGGGCTGATCCGATGTCGATCAAGGCGGTGCTGTTCGACTTCGGGGGCGTGATCTTGACCAGCCCCTTCGACGCCTTCGAGCGCTACGAGGAACGGCAGGGTCTGCCGGCGGGCTTCATCCGCTCGTTGAACGCAACCAATCACACGACCAACGCGTGGGCTCAGCTCGAGTCGAGCTCGGTGTCGATCGACGAGTTCTGCTCGCTGTTCGAAGCCGAGGCCGAGGCGGCGGGGGCGGATGGACGGTTGGTCGCCGCCGACGTGCTGGCTTGCCTGTCGGGCGAGGTGCGGCCCCACATGGTCGAGGCGGTGCGCCGCTGCCACTCGCGCCCGGGGCTGACGACGGCGATGCTGACCAACAACTTCGTGGCCGACGAGGGCGCCCGCGATCTGTCGTCGGTCTTCGCCCACTTCGACTACATCATCGAGTCGTCGAAGGTGGGGGTGCGCAAGCCCGACGTGCGGTTCTACGAGATCGCGCTGCGCGAGATCGGGGTGTCGGCCTCGGAGGCCGTGTTCCTCGACGACCTCGGGATCAACCTCAAGCCGGCGCGGGCTCTCGGGATGACGACGATCAAGGTGGACGACCCCGACGTGGCCCTCGATGAGCTGGAGGCGGTCGTCGGGTTTCCCTTGCGGTCGTGAGCGGGTCGAGCCGGTCGAGCCGGTCGTGCGACGTCGTGGTGGTGGGCGCCGGGGCCATGGGCTCGTCGGCCGCCTGGTGGCTGGCCCGGCGCGGCCTCGACGTCGTGGTGCTCGAGCAGTTCGAGGCCGGCCACGTCAGGGGCAGCTCCCACGGGTCGTCCCGGATCTTCCGCCTGGCCTACCCCGACCGCCGCTATGTGGCCATGGCGGCGGAGGCCTTGCCCCTGTGGGGCGAGCTGTCGGACGAGGCTGGCGTGGCGCTGCTGCGGACGGTCGGTGGTCTCGACCACGGCTATGAGCCGTCGGTGCGGGCAGTGGCCGACGCCATGGCCGCCGAGGGCGTGGCTCACTCATGGCTCTCGGCCGAAGAGGCGGCGGCCCGCTGGCCCGGTCTGGTGTTCACGTCACCCGTGCTGTTCCAGCCCGACGCAGGCTCGACCGACGCCCGTTCGACGGTGGCCGCCCTGCAGCGCCTGGCCGCGGCCCGGGGCGCCGAGCTGCACTTCTCGACACCCGTGCTCGACGTGGCCGAAACGCCGTCGGGCGTGCGGGTGACCACCGCCGCCGAGGAGTTCGTGGCGCCCGTGGCCGTCGTGGCGGGCGGGGCCTGGATGCCCCGGTTGGTCGCCGGCCTCGAGCCCATCGTCGTGACGCAGGAGCAGGTGTTCCACTTCTCGCCCCGCACCGCAGAGACGGAGTGGCCCACGTTCATCCATCACCAGAGGCCCTTCATGTACGGGCTTCCGGCGCCCAGCCCCGAGGGCATCAAGGTGGCCGAGCACCACACCGGTGCGCCGGTCGACCCCGACACGAGGGACTTTGCCATCGACCCGGCCGGGCAGGCCCGAGTCGTGGACTACGTCGAACGCTGGCTGCCCGGCCTCGACCCAGGGGTCGCCTCGGCCGCCACCTGCCTCTACGCCAACACCGCAACCGAAGACTTCATCATCGAACGCCGAGGCAACCTCGTCATCGCCGCCGGCTTCTCCGGCCACGGCTTCAAGTTCACCCCCCTGGTCGGCCGCCTCCTAGCCGACCTCGCCACCCCGTAGGCCTCCCCTGCCCCCAACCGGCTCCCGCCTCCCGGCCCGCCGACCCCGGCCCGCAGATCCCCGATCCCCGACCCCCAAAGAACCTTCCCCCCCACCTCTGCGTGCCCTTTGTCGCCGAATCGATATCGAATCGGCGACAAAGGGCACGTGAAAGGGGGAGGGGGGTGGTCTGGGGATCTTGTCGCAGGGGGTGGGTAGGGTCGTGGCAGTAGGTGCTGGCCGGCCCGGGTTGGGAGCTCGGGGCCGGGCGGTTCGGCGCTACGGCGGCATGTGCAGCTCCCCTCGAGAGCCAGAGTCGGTGAAAGAGGGACGCACGTGGCGAAGGGTCCGTGGGGTTGCGGGAACAACCGGGGGCTGCAACGGCAGCGGATGGCGGCGAGGATGAACAAAGGGCCGCGGGTCGACCTCCTGATCGAACGTGAGGAGTGGATCGACGAGCTGCGCCAGCTCGATGGCGAGGCCGACGAGCTCATCCAACGGCGCCGAGAAGTGCGGCTGGCGCTGCGCCAGATCCGCGACCAGCTGTGGCCGTTGGTGCCGACGCAACGAGGGCGTCGTCCGCCGGCCGTCGATGAACCGCCCCATCCGCCGATCGATCACAACCCTGACTGGCTCAAGGGCCGACGGCTGCGGGCGGCGTGCATCGCCATCCTGCGCCGCCGCGGGGCCACCAGCCTCGCGGACATGCACGCGGCCTTGCACCTGTGTGGGCTCGCCATCGAGTCGCCCCGACCAGTCCAGGCCCTCTCCGACGCCATGCGCTACGAGGTCACCAAGGGACGAGTGGTGCGGGTCGAGCGCGGCGTCTACGCCCCGAACCGGGGGTGGCGGCCGAGAAGCACCCGCCCGCTGCCGGACCCGTTCCTGCACAACGCGCCCGAAGCCTGGTTCCCGCCCGTCGAGCGACTGCGGGAGGACGGAGGCAGCGTCTACTCAGCCGAGGGCGCGCTCGATGATGTCGGCCTGCTCGAGTCCGTGGACGACGTTGCTCCCGGCGGCCGGGCTCCCGGATTCGACCCGGCTGCAGTGCCGCAGGCTCACACCCTCCCCGAGCAGAGAGGGCAGGCGCCCGTTCACGAACGTCCAGGCCCCCATGTTCTCGGGCTCCTCTTGCAGCCACACCACCTCGGTGGCCGACGGATAGCGAGCGAGCACGGCCGACAACGCGTCGGCCGGCCACGGATAGAGCTGCTCGAGCCGCACCACGGCCGCCGCCGATCCCGCCGAACCCGCGGCACCCGCGGCCCGCGCCGCCATGGCATCGAACGCCACCTTGCCCGAGCACAGCACAACCCGCGTGACGGCCGAGGCGGCGTCGTCGTCGCCCACCAGCACCGGATCGTCGAGGACCTCGAAGAACGAACCCGTCTCCAACGAAGACACGGGCGAGCGCGACTCCTTGGCCCGCAGCAGCGACTTGGGGGTGAACGCGATCAACGGCTTGCGTCCGCCGGACCGCCGCACCTGGCGCCGCAACAGGTGAAAGTACTGCGCCGCGGTGGTGGCGTTGCAGACCTGGATGTTGTCCTCCGCGGCCAGAGTCAGGAAGCGCTCGATGCGTCCCGACGAGTGCTCCGGCCCCTGCCCTTCATAGCCGTGGGGTAGCAGCATCACGAGGCCCGACTGCTGGCCCCACTTGTCCTCGGCCGCCACCAGGAACTGGTCG
>JAUTXA010000152.1 GCA_030838265.1 Actinomycetota bacterium
CCCCAGGACGAACACCGTGCTCGGGTGCTCGGACTCCTTCTCCCGCCGAAGCCACGTGACCGTCAACGGGCCACCCCCTTCGCAAGACCCTCTCCGGCCTCAATGATCCACCCGTTTGAGCGCCGCCGCCACTGCTCATTTCCGACAAGCAAGGCGAAGGGGGCGACCCGGCGAACCGAGAGAGTCGCTCATGGTTGGGCACCGCCGGCCGATAGGCCACCGAGACCTACGCGACGTGAGTGGAGCTGAGGGGATTTGAACCCCTGACCCCCTGACTGCCAGTCAGGTGCTCTGCCAACTGAGCTACAGCCCCGCAAGTGACGACGGCTGAGATTAGCAGGGGCCCAACAATCCCCTAAGTGCTCAAGTTGGGTCGCGAATGTGCCGATGGGCGAAGGTGACCCGTCTGGCTTGGCGAACCTACCTGGGCTTGGTGGTCATCGCTTCCGTCGTGGCCGCGATGACTCCCGACGCGGCGCGAGCGCGCCAGTTCGGCGTCGCCGTCGGCATCGGCACGGTCATCGTCGTGGCCTTCGGCGCCTACTGGCATCGCCTCGAGCGCTCGATCTCGTGGCACGTGGGTCGGCGTGACTCATGGGCCTGCTTCGCCATGGGCCTCTCCCTCTTGGTGATGGGTGACGCCTTCCGCACCTCGTGGGGCCCGCTGGTCGGGTTTGCCGCGTACCCCTTCCTCATGACCGGCATCGCTCTCTTGGTCCGCGGCCGGTCGCCCGGGGTCACGCTGGACTCG
Organism: Actinomycetota bacterium; assembly: GCA_030838265.1. Lineage (GTDB taxonomy): Bacteria > Actinomycetota > Acidimicrobiia > Acidimicrobiales > BP-101 > BP-101. The sequence continues at coordinate 752 of JAUTXA010000152.1, forward strand.
GTCGTGGTGGCCTGCATCGGCGGCGTGGCCGTGGCCTTCTCGGCGTGGGCCCTGTGGGTCGGCCCCCTCGTCCACAACCACCAGATGTCGTGGCCCGACGGCCTGGCCGTGGTGCTCCTACCCATGGGCGACGTTGCCCTCCTCATCCTCAGCAGCCGCCTCAAGCACCTCTCCGAGACGTACCCGCCATCCCATGGGCTGGTCACCGTGGCCGTGGCCGGGTTGCTGGCGGTGCACGGCACCGTGCTGGCCCGCGTCGCCAACGGGTCGGTCCTCACCTTCCAGGCCCTCGACCCCCTGCTCGTCTTCGCCTTCGGGATGTGGGGCGTCGCCGCTCTCCACCCGTCGATGCGCACGCTGTTCGAACCCGTCGTCAACGCCCCCGCCCGCCTGCACGCCGGCCACGTCGCCCTCATGGGGTGCGCCGCCCTCCTCGGGCCCGTCCTCATGGTCGCGGGCCGCACCCATCCCGTCGACCTCACCACCATCGCCCTCGGCTCGGCCATCCTCTCCGGCCTGGTCGTGGCCCACCTCGTCCGCCTCGTGCAGGAGCGGGCCCACGTCGAGCACGCCGCTCAGCACGACGAGCTCACGGGCCTGCCGCGCGGCGAGCTCTTCCACGCCCGCCTCGCCGTCTCGCTGGCCCACGCCCAGCAGCGCCAGGGCCACCTCTGCGTGATGTTCATCGACCTCGACCGCTTCAAGAAGATCAACGACAGCCTGGGTCACGCCGCTGGCAACCAGCTCCTGCAGCTGGTGGCCAAGCGCTTGCGGCGCTGCATCCGCGAGGACGACACCGTGGCCCGCAACGGCGGCGACGAGTTCACTGTCCTGCTGCCCCACCTGGGTGACCCCGCCGACGCCGAGGTCGTCGCCGAGAAGATCCTGCAGGCCTTCGTCGAGCCCTTCGCCCTGGGAAAGAAGAAGGTGTTCTCGAGCCCCAGCGTCGGGGTGGCGTTGTACCCCCGCGACGGCAGCGACCCCGAGACCCTGCTCAAGAACGCCGACGCCGCCATGTACCGGGCCAAGGAGAAGGGCCGCAACAACTACAAGCTCTACACGCCCGAGCTCAACGCCACGGCCCACGAGGCTCTCGACCTCGAGAGCGACCTCCACCTGGCCATGGAGCGCAACGAGCTCGTCCTCAACTACCAACCTCGCGTCGACCTGCGGACCGGTCGCATCGTGGGCGTCGAGGCCCTCGTGCGCTGGCACCATCCCAAGCTGGGCCTGCTCGGCCCCGACCGCTTCATCCCGGTCGCCGAGGAGACGGGCCTCATCGTCCCCCTGGGCGAGTGGGTGATGGAGACGGCGTGCCAGCAGGCCGTGCAGTGGTGGGAGACCGGCTACCCGGCCATGCAGGTGGCGGTGAACTTGTCGGCTCGCCAGTTCCAGCACGGTCCGGTGAGCGACATGGTCGCCTCGGTGCTGCGCCGGACGGGCCTGAAGCCCGAGCTGCTCGAGCTCGAGATCACCGAGAGCCTGGCTCTGCAGGGCGGCGACCGAGCCCTGGCCATGCTGCATGACCTCAAGAACATCGGCGTGCAGTGCTCGATCGACGACTTCGGGGTCGGCTACTCGAACTTCTCTTATCTGGGGACGCTGCCCATCGACACCATCAAGATCGACAAGTCCTTCATGGACAACCTGCGCGGCGGTGTCGGCGGGACGGCCGTCGTCATCGGTCTCGTCGCCCTCGCCCACTCGCTCGAGATGAAGGTGGTGGCCGAGGGCGTCGAGACCATCGACCAGCTCAACTTCTTGAAGGCCAACTCCTGCGACCAGATGCAGGGCTTCCTCTTCAGCCAGCCCATCTCGCCCGAGCAGATGGAGAGCCTCCTGATGCTCGAGCTGGTGGCTCCTGGACCCGGCCGCCTCGGCGACGACGAGGCCGACTTTGGCCCCGCCTACGATGCCGACTATGGCCGAGGGGTACGACGCGCAGGCGATCGAGGAGAAGTGGCAGAAGCGGTGGGCTGACGAGGGCACCTACGAGGTCGAGGCCGACGACCCTCGGCCCCCTTGCTACGTCCTCTGCATGTACCCCTACCCGAGCGGGCCGGCCCATCAGGGCCACGTCCGCAACTACACCTTCGGCGACCTCATCGTCCGCCACCGCACCATGCAGGGCAACGCCGTGCTGTCACCCATGGGGTTCGACTCCTTCGGCCTGCCGGCCGAGAACGCGGCCATCAAGACGGGCACCCATCCCCGTCCCTTCACCGACGCCCGCATCGACGAGCTGAAGGCCTCGATCAAGCGGCTGGGAGCGGTGTACGACTGGCGCCGCGAGGTCCGCAGCCACGACCCCGAGTACCAGAGATGGAACCAGTTCATCTTCGAGCGCTTCCTCGAGGCCGGGCTGGCCTACCGGGCGATGGCGCCGGTGAACTGGTGCCCCGGCTGTCACACCGTGCTGGCCAACGAGCAGGTGCTGGCCGACGGGACGTGCGAGCGGTCGGGTGACGTGGTCGAGAAACGCGACCTCGAGCAGTGGTTCTTCAAAATCACCGACTACGCCGACGAGCTGCTCGACGAGCTCGACGCCCTCGAGTGGCCCGAGCGAGTGAAGACCATGCAGCGCAACTGGATCGGCCGGTCCGAAGGAGCCGAGTTCGTGTTGGCCGTCGAGGGACGGGACGACCTCGAGGGCATCAGCGTGTTCACCACCCGTCCCGACACGTCGTTCGGCATGACCTACGTGGTGCTGGCGCCCGAGCATCCGCTGGTGTCGTCGATCGTGAGGGACGACCAGCGTTCGGCCGTCGACGCCTTTGTCGCCGCCGTGCACATGGAGTCCGACATCGAGCGCCAGTCGACCGACAAGGCGCTGTCGAAGCGGGGCATCTTCACCGGGGCGTTCGCTCTGAACCCGTTCACCGGTCGCCCGGTGCCGATCTACCTGGCCGACTACGTCCTCATGACCTACGGCACTGGGGCGATCATGGCCGTGCCGGCCGAGGACCAGCGGGACTGGGACTTTGCCGCCGCCTACGGCCTGCCGGTGGTGCGGACCATCCAGCCGCCCGAGGGATGGGAGGGCGAGGCCTACACGGGTGACGGCCCTCACATCAACAGCGAGTGGCTCGACGGGCTGGGCAAGGAGGAGGGCGTGGCGCGGGCCATCGCCTGGCTCGAGGAGAAGGGGATCGGCCGGGGCCGCGTCAACTACCGGCTGCGGGACTGGCTGGTGTCGCGGCAACGGTTCTGGGGCTGCCCCATCCCGATCATCTACTGCCCCGACTGCGGCATGGTGCCCGTCCCCGAGGACCAGCTCCCGGTGCTGGCCCCCGACGACGTCGAGTTCCTGCCGACGGGGGAGTCGCCGCTGAAGCACAACGACGCCTTCCGCCTCGTGCCCTGCCCGCGCTGCGGCGGCCCGGCCGAGCGCGAGACGGACACCATGGACACCTTCGTCGACTCGTCGTGGTACTTCCTGCGCTTCTGCGACCCGTGGTCGGCCGACAAGCCGTTCGCCCCGGCGGTGGCCGAGCACTTCATGCCGGTCGACCAGTACATCGGCGGCATCGAGCACGCCATCTTGCACCTGATGTACGCCCGCTTCTACACCAAGGCGCTGGCCGATCTCGGCATCGGGCCGGCGTCGGTGCGCGAGCCGTTCAAGCGCCTCTTCACCCAGGGCATGATCCGCATGGGCGGGTCGAAGATGTCGAAGTCGAAGGGCAACCTCGTCGCCCCGGCCAAGTACTTCGACTCAGTCGGCGCCGACGCCCTGCGGCTCTACCACCTGTTCGTGGGCCCGCCGGCCGACGACGTCGACTGGGGCGAGCAAACCGACGAGCTCATCGAGGGCTGTTCGCGGTTCCTCAAGCGGGTGTGGCGGGCGGCGTCACCGGAGTCGGACGTGGCCGGTGCCGCCGCCGGCTCGTCGGCGGCTGACGAGGTGTTGCGGGCGACCCACCGCCTCATCGAGCGGGTGAGCGACGACTACGCCCGCTGGTCCTACAACACCGCGGTGGCGGCGCTCATGGAGTTCACCAACCTCCTCTACAAGGTGGGCACCACCGGTGAGGCGGTCGACACCCTGCTGCTGCTGATGGCGCCCATGGCCCCCCACATCGCGGCCGAGCTGTGGGAGGCGCGCCATCCCGCCGAGCCGTCCGTCCACGAGCAGTCATGGCCCGTCGCCGACCCCGAGTTGGCCCGGCTGCGGTCGGTCACCATGGTCGTGCAGGTCAGCGGGAAGGTGCGCGACCGGCTCGAGGTCGACCCCTCGATCTCGGCTGAGGAGGCCGAGGCCCTCGCCCTCGCCTCCGACAAGGTCCAGGAGCAACTGGCCGGTGCTACCCCCAAGAAGGTCATCACCCGTCCCCCCAACCTCGTCAACATCGTCCCCTAACCCCACCGCCCCTTGGTTTGGGTGCCCCCTCTCCCTTTGTTGGTTTTGGTGACTCGATCGGGGTCCCTGGACCCCGATCCAGTCACCAAAACCATCAGGAGGCCAGTCGACGAGCCGCGATGGCTGCGCGGGCCCGTCCGGCGCGCACGAGGCGAGGCACCTCCCAAGGGCGGTGCCAGATGATCTCCTCCTCGAGCGGCAGGATCTCGAGAAACCCCGCCCGGTGGAGCGCTTCGTAGCGCTCTTCGTCGGCGCGGACATCGAGGACAGCACCGTGAAAGGTCTGCGAGTTGACCTCGACGAGGAAGATTGGAGGATCGTCGACGTAGTCGACCCGTCCGATCCACTCGTGACCGCCGAGGTCGACCTGGCGACGCATCGGCGGCTCGCCTGCTTCCTCAAGGAGCTTCTCGAACCGCCGCTCCAGACGAGTCGGCGGAAGGTAGCCCACCGGGCGCTCGGCCAAGAGCTGCCGAAGGATGCCAACACCGTTCCGTCCCGACGCGCCGAAGTCCTCGAGAAGGCGATGGAGGCTAGTCAAGACGGCCGGGCTCCGAGCCGTCACGGTGTCGATCGTGCGCTCGAGCCGCTTGGCGTGGATCATGGGCGCGATGTCGAGGAGCGTGGCTGGAAGCGTCAGGACCTCGACGCCTTCGACCGTGGTCGTATGAGCTTCGGGCAGGGCTCGAGGACGGCGAAGCCACCCGACGGATGGGGTGCGTCCGGAGATGCGGCGATCTCGGCTGGCGTGGAGCGGGCCGAAGTCAAACCCCGGTAGGCGCCAGAGGGCGGGGGCAGACAGCCCGGAGACGGTGGTGCCGGGGCCGCCATCGAGCACCAGGGCCTTCAGCTCCTGAGTATCGGTTCGCGGCGAACCCTCGAGCCGCATCACCCGCTTGGTCGCGAGGGCCCACTCAGGACCAGCCAGGCGGTGACGGATTTGGTATCGGCTCGCACCCGCTGCCAGTGCCTGACTGACCGCGACGAGGCCATGTTGCCGTTGGGAGGTCTCACGCAGCCACGCATCGAGGTCGAACATGGACACAAACGATGTCGCGTCCCTGTAACAGCTTCGCCGTCTCTGCGATTTT
>JAUTXA010000161.1 GCA_030838265.1 Actinomycetota bacterium
ATCTTGCCCTCGTGGTCAGTCACGAGGACCAGGGTGGCGGCAGCCTGGATCACCGAGCTCACGAGGTCGCGCTGCTGGCGCAGGGCCTCGGCTTGGGCCCGCCGCTCGGTCAGGTCGCGGACATTGACGATGATGCCCTGGACCTCGGCCTGATCGATGCGGTTACTGGCGGCCACCTCGACCTCGCGCCACTCGCCGTCGGATTGCAGGAGGCGCAGGACGAGCGACTCGCCGGCGTCGAAGTCGTCGGGGTCGAGGGCCAGGCTGGCCAGGACGGGATCGACGTCGGCCGGGTGGATGATGTCGAGGGCCTGGCGGCCGATGAGCTCGTCGACGGGGTAGCCGAGCATCTCCTCGACCACCGGGTTGACATAGCGAATCGTGGTGTCGGCGTCGAGGACAGCGATGACGTCGGAGCAGTTGGCCAGCATGGCCGTGATGAGGGCGCCCGGCGTCGCCACGGGGCTCGTGGGATCGGGCGCGCTCATTCCGTCATTGTGAGGCATCCCTAGTGACTGCGCTGGCCGAGAGGTGGGCTTGTCCGGGTCTGCACGCATCGACAAAGTCACACCGACGGCACCAATCGCCCACCACGGCGCCGTGCTCGCCGGCATCGAGCGCCTTCAGCCAGCCGTCGAGGTCGGCCCGGACGGACACAAGGCGCTGCTCGTCCCAGTCGGTCGAGTCGATGAGCACCGACCCGTCGGGTCGCAGGTAGCAGTAGGTGGTGCGCAGCTCGGGAGCGGGCGTCCCCCACGTGTCGACCGCGGCCAGGGCGTACAGGTCGAGCTGGGTGTGGGCCGACCGGTCACCCGGTGCCGGCTCGCGACCGGTCTTGAAGTCGACCAGCTCGAGGTGGCCGTCGCGCCGGTAGACGGCATCGATGCGCCCCCGGATCAGATGGCCGCCGACGGCGAGGGCGAACGGAGCCTCGACCTGGACGGGAGTGAGGTCGACGAAGGGACTGGCCTTGAAGGCCGACTGGAGCCCAGCGATGATGTCGGCTCGCCCCGTCCGGCCTCGGCCGTGATCGTCGCCCTCGCCTTCACCGCCGTCGGCCGCCTGCTCGGGCTCGGGTTCGCGTATGACGGGCGGGCCGCCCAGCTCGATCCAGTGGTGGACCTCGGTGCCGATGCTGGCGGCCCCCGACGTGACGACCGGAAGGGGCCGCACCACCGACCAGTACATCTGCCGGGGGCACCGGGCGAAGGTGACGAGGTTGCTCACCGACAGGGCCACCGGTACCCGATCGGGACGGGCCGGTGCGGTGGGCCCGGCGTCTTCGAGGAGACCGAGCTGTTGGGGCCGGCCGAACGTGCCCGGGCGGCCGTCGGGCGGGGGAGCGGCCGCCCGCCCCACCTCGAGCGCCTCGGCCCGCCGCCGCTTGGCCGCCTCGTCGGGGTCGACCGCAGCAGGGTCGTGGTGGAAGCGCTCGTCGACGAGGTCGGGCATCTGCGAGACGAATGTGTAGAAGGGCCCTTCGGTCTGGGGGCTCTTGGCGCCGGGGTACCACTGGGCGGCCGACAGAGTGAGTTGGTGGCGAGCGCGGGTGCAGGCCACGTAGAAGAGGCGGCGTTCGTCGTCGAGGTAGCGGCGGCCCAGCTCGCCCTCGACCTCCTTCCAGCTGGTGATGTCGGTCGGTGCCGGGAAGGCGGTGTCGCCCCGGATCCACCACGGGAGGATGGCCGGCTGGGTGAGGGCGTTCTCCTTGCGGTTGTCGGGGAAGAGGTTCTTGCCCAGCCCGGGCACCCACACCCGGTCGAACTCCAGCCCTTTGGCCTGGTGGACAGTCATCACCAGGACGGCCTCGGCGCCGCCGGTGTGGCTCTCGGGGACGTCCTCCTGGGACTCGTCGATGAGCTGCAGATGCTCGAGGAAGGCGAGGAGGTTGACCTCGTCGCCCTCGACGGGGGCGAAGGCCTGGGCCATGTCGAGGAAGCGCAGCAGGTTCTCGCGGCCCCGTCCCACCGCGGCCTCCCACAGGCCGGTGCGGTCGACGATGTGCTCGCACAGCTCGAGGACGGAGAGGCGGCGGGCCGCGGCCGCCATCTCACGTCGCTCGTCGACGAAGGCATTGAGGCGGGCCCGTCCTTCGAGCGACAGGTCGGCCACCACGCCGAGATCGTCGAGGGCGTCGCCCAGCTGAGAGCGGTGCGGGTCGTCATCGGCGAGGGCCCGGGCGCGACGGGCCAGGGCGGCCAGGTCGCGGAGGCCGATGCGATAGCGCGGGCCCTGCAGGATGCGGAGGAGCCCGACCGACGCCGCGGGGTCGACCAGGACCTCGAGCCATGACGTGAGGTCGATGATCTCGGGCCGGTCGAGGAGCCCTGATGTGCCAACCACCTCGACGGGGACGCCCCGCGCCTCGAGGGCGGCGACGATGCCGGGGATCAGGCGGCGCTTGCGGCACAGCACGGCCCGCTCGGGCCACGGCTCGCCCGCCGCCGCCACCTCATCGGCGATGGTGCGGGCCTCTTCGTGATCGTCGGCCGCCAGGAAGCACTCGATGGTGGTCGGCGGGGCGTCGTCGAGGGCCCGCATGGTGCGGGGGATGGTGCGCTTGGGGTCGACCTCGGCCTGGATGCGGTTGGCCAGCTCGACGACCTGAGACCCCGAGCGCCGGTTCTCGGTGAGTCGTATCTCGTCGGCCGGGGCGAAGTCAGAGGTGAACTCGAGGATGTTCTCGATGTGGGCCCCCCGGAAGGCGTAGATCGACTGCATGTCGTCGCCCACCGCGGTGACGGCCGACCCGGGCGGGTAGATGGCCCTGAGCATCTCGCGCTGGGCGAAGTTGGTGTCTTGGTACTCGTCGAGCAGGACGACCGGGTGCTGCTCGTGCAACGAGGTGGCCACGGCCGGGTTTTGGCGCAACAGCTTGACGGCGAGGCGGATCTGGTCGTCGAAGTCGATGAGGTTGCGCTCCCGTTTGCGGTCGCCATAGGCGCGGGCCACCTCGCACAGCTCGCGACGGGCCACGGCCGTGCCGTTGACCTTCGACCACTGGCCCGCCGCCACGTTGGGATTGCTCGCCCCCTTCAGCTCGTCGCAATCGGCTGCGACGTCGGCCATCTCGACGAGGTAGTTGGCCGAGCGGGAGGCGAGACCGAGGGCGGCCTCGACCACCACCCCTGGCTTCATGGGGCTGCGGTTCTCGAAACGGAACTCGTCGAACACGGTGTAGAGGAGCTGCCAGGCCTGGGCCCGGCTCAGCAGCTTGACGCGGGGATCGAGGTCGAGCTCGAGGGCGTGACCGGCGACCAGGCCGGCCGCGAAGCTGTGATAGGTGCCGACGGTGACGTCGACATCGGCCACCAGCCGTTTCTGGACCCGCCGCTTCAGCTCGGCCGCCGCCTTGTTGGTGAAGGTGAGGGCGAGGATGTGGTTGGGCTGGGCCTGGCCGGTGGCGATGAGGTGGGCGATGCGCTCGGTCATCACCGTCGTCTTGCCGGTGCCCGCCCCGGCCACGATGAGCAGGGCCCGGTCGAGGGGATGCTCGACGGCTCGGCGCTGCTCGTCGGTGAGGACGAGCTCGTCGCCGCTCACGGCGCACCCACCTCTCGTCCCTCGGCCTGCAGCGGGCAGAGGCGGTGGAAGGGACAGTGGTCGCAGTCGGCCGTGACTGAGGGCTGGTAACCCTCAGCCAGGATCGCTTCGGCGGCTTCGATGATCTTGGCCGTGGTGACGGCGGCGTGGTCGGGGGTGATGGGCTGCTCGCGGTCGACCATCTTGCGCAGGAACAGAAGGCGAAGGCGGCCGGGCGCGCCGGCCGCCATGAGGTCGGGGGTCAACGAGGCGGCGAGGTGGTAGGTCGCCAGCTGGAGGTCATCGGCCGCCGCCTCCTGGGTGATCGGCGTCTGGCTGGTCTTGTAGTCGATGATCTCGAGCGTCCCGTCGGGTCGCAGGTCGACCCGGTCGATCTTGCCGACGACGCGGTGAGGGCCGACGGCGATGTCGAAGTCGAGCTCGGTCGAGAGGACGGACGCGGGGTCCAGGTCGTTCCCCTCTTCGTTCCACCACCCCTCGAGCATGTCGAGCAGATCGCGGCGGATGCGCTCGCGCTGCGGCCGGTAGGGGGCGACGTCGTCCGTCCAGCACTCGTCGACCAGCTCGAGCAGGCGCTCCCAGGTGTGGAGGGCCGGGTCGCCCTGGGAGAGGAAGCGATCGAGGATGTCGTGGGCCAGGCTGCCGAGGCTGGCCCACACGTTGCCGGCATCGCGCACGCGCAAGCCGTAGGCGAAGGCGTACTTGAGGGGACAGTCGGCGAACGTGGCCAGCTGGCTGGCCGAGAGCACCAGGGCGCCACTGGGGAACACGGGCGCCAGCCCCTCGGTCGGGCGCAGGGCGGGCGAGGCGTGATGGACGCGCGCCGGCAAGGCGACCGGTCGCCGGGGCCAGTCGATGATGAAGCGGCTGACGAGATCCTTGGCTTCGGGCCCGGCGCTGGCCACCAGCTGATGGGTGGCCCGGGTGCGGGCCAGGTGGAAGCGGCGCTGCTCGACGGCCAGCGAGGCCTGGCGGCGGACGGCGACGGGCCGGGCTTCGCCGTTCAACCGGTCGGGGTCGAAGAACGGGATGAACCCCGACACGCGGGGGAGCTCGCCCTCGAGGCAGCCGGCCACGACGACGGTGTGCCAGCGGCGACCGGTTGCCGCCGCGATCGATGTGATGGTGACGCCCGGGCCACGACGGTGACCGGTGCGCCACGGATCGGGTTCGGCATCGGGGGCGTCGAGGGCCGAGAGGTAGTCGTCGAGCCGGGCTTCGGGGTTGCGCTCGCACCAGCGACTCAGCCCGTCGACCAGGGCCACCACGGCGTCGAGGCCGGACGCGGCGGCATCATCGAGCGCGGCGGCATCGGACGGGTCGGGCACCGTCGGGGCGATGAGCCGGCGGTAGACGTGGTGCGCCAACTGGGCGGGTGTCGAGCGGGCCGCCCGCTCCGCCAGCTCGTCGCGCACCGTCCGCAGCGGCGCCACCGCCGGATCGTCGGCCAAGGCCAGCCCCGCGTCGCGGGCCTGGCGCTCGACGGCCCGCAGGACGAGTGGGTCGATGTCGGCCAGAGGCGAGCCCAGCAGACGGGGCAAGGCCTCGACGTCGCCGCCGGCCCACCGCAGCAGGTCGACGACCCCCCGCACCAACGGTTCGTCACCGGGCCGCGGCCCGGCCCCGGCCAGGGGGATGCGATGACGAGCCAGGGCCCGGGTGAGGGCGGTCGCCCGGTGGGAGCGGTGGCGAACCAGGACGGCCATGTCCTCCCACGCCACGCCGCCGGCGGCGGCCTCGAGGAGCACGGCGGCAATGGCCTCGCCCTCCATCGAGGGATGACCGCTCACCATGGCCTCTTCAACGGGTGCGGGCGAGAAGCGCTGGTCGAGGACGATCTCGATGACCGGGTCGGGAGCGGCGGCGGCCAGACAGGCGACGGGCTCGGCATCGGGTCGGGTGGCGACCTCGGGGTCACCCGCCACGGCCAGCGTCGAGGCGGGTGCCCCGAGGGTGGCGA
>JAUTXA010000175.1 GCA_030838265.1 Actinomycetota bacterium
GGATCCACACACCAGGGCGACGGCGTGGAGCATGGTGCCGTCGCCCCCGAGGCTGACGGCCAGATCGAGGCCGTCGGCGAGGCGTTCGTTCGGGACGGCAAACGGTGCCAACACCGGAAGCTCGGCGGCGGCCTCCTCGACCCGGCACTCGTGGCCGGCGGCTTGAAGTTTGTCGATCGACGCTCGGGTCAAGGCCACGGCCTGGGGCCGACCTCGATGCGGAAGGAAGGCGACGGTGGCCATCAGACCTCGTGTCCGGCCGCCGCCTCGGCCACCACGGCACCGAGGTCGACGATGGAACCCGACGCGCCTTGGGCGTGGGCACGGAGGTGGACGAGGAACTCGACGTTGCCGTCGGCCCCCCGCAACGGGGAGACCATGGCCCCCATCATCGCGGCTCCCTGCCCGCCGAGGGCGGAAGCCACGCCTTCGAGCGCCTGCAGCCAGAGGTCGGGGGCCTTGATCACGCCTCGCCCCCGGGCCGCCTCGGCTCGGCCGACCTCGAACTGGGGCTTCACCAGGAGCACGAGGTCAGCCTCGGGCGCGGCCAGTGGCCCCGCCAGCATCGGGGCCGCCGTGCGCAGCGAGATGAATGACAGATCGGCCACCACCAGGTCGACAGGGACGCCGTCGAGGTGGTCGGCGACGTTGACGTCGCGGATGTTGGTCCTCTCGAAGACCCGCACCCGTTCGTCGCCCCGCAGCCGGGGATGCAGTTGGCCCCGGCCGACGTCGACGGCGATGACCTGGGAGGCACCGCGCTGCAACAGGCAGTCCGTGAAGCCTCCCGTCGAGGCGCCGGCGTCGAGGGCGCGCCGGCCACCGACATCGATGGCGAAGCGCTCGAGTGCTCCCTCGAGCTTGTGACCGCCTCGGCCGACGTAGGGGGACGGCGGCTCGAGGATCACGATGGCCTCGTCAGCGCCGACCAGCCGGGCCGGCTTGTCGGCGGGCGCCCCGCCCACCAAGACGGAGCCGGCGGCGATTGCCGCCTGGGCCTGCTCGCGGCTGGCACTCAGGCCGCGACGGACCAGCTCGGTGTCGAGCCGTCGGCGGCCGGTCAGGCCTTCTTCTTCGTCGCCGCGGCCGCCTTCTTGGTGGCAGCCGACTTCTTCTTCGCCGCCGAGGCGGTGGACTTGGCCTTCTTCGTCGTCTTGCTGGCGGCCTTCTTCGTTGTCTTCTTGGCCGCCGATGCTGTCTTGGTGGCTGCCGACTTCGCGGTGGACTTGGCCGGACGGCGACCGCCGCGGATGCCCATCTCGTTCAGCTGCGAGCGGATCTCCTTGCGCACCAGGGCCAGGAGAGCATCGGTGTTCTTCCGGCTCCGCTCGACGAGCTCCTCGACCCTGTCCTGGGCCTGCTCCCGCTGGACCTCGCCGGCGTGCACCAGGTCCTTGACGATGGCCTGCGCCCGGGAGCGAGTCATCTGGGTGAAAGCCATCCCTGCTTCGAGATAGCGCTTGAGCGTGTCGTTCTCGGCCATGGCCGGTCATGCTACGCGGCCCCCGGTGGCAACAACAACGCGCACGGGTGGTCTTCGGAGTCGACGGGTAGGGTCCGCGGCGGTGATCCCCCTCAAGGACGACAACCCGACTCAGTCGGTGCCCATCGTCACCGTCCTCCTCATCATCGTCTGCACCGCCATCTACTTCTTCGTGCAGCCGGGCGGCAGCCTGGCCGCCAGCAACGCCACCGACAAGAGCGTCCGCGATCTTCGATTCACTCTCGACCACGCCGCCATCCCGTGCGAGCTGGTGCACGGACGGCCCCTCACCGTCGACGAGATCCGCCAGACGTTGGAGACGGGCAACAAGGACGCTTGCGAAGCGCACCCCACCTCCCCTTCCGCCTTCCCCGCCAAGAGGATCTACCTGGCCGTGCTCTACTCGATGTTCCTGCACGGGAGCCTGCTGCACCTCGGCGGAAACATGCTGTTCCTCTGGATCTTCGGCAACAACATCGAAGACACGGTCGGCAAGGTCGGCTACTTGGCCTTCTATCTGGTCGCCGGGCTGGCGGCGGCGGGCACCTACATCGCCCTCGACCCCCACGGCACCGTTCCCATCATCGGCGCATCCGGAGCCATTGCCGGGGTCATGGGCGCCTACCTCGTGCTCTTCCCCAACGTCCGCATCAGGACGCTGCTGATCTTCTACCTGATCCTCATCCGAGACATTCGAGCGAAGTGGCTGCTGCTGTTCTGGTTCGCCCTCCAGTTCTTCACCGGACCGAACTCGGGCGTGGCTTGGACGGCTCACGTCGGCGGCTTCATCTTCGGCATGCTCGCCGGCATGGTGCTTCGGGCCGGTGGCAAGGGACGCCGTCCCGCCCTCGCCCCCGTGTGGTGAGGGTCGCCGGCGTCGAGGTCTACGACCGCGACCGCGAGCGCCGACGAGGTGCGGGTGCCGGCGCCGCCGATGCTCCCGTCGCATTGGCGGCCTCGAGCTCCTGCTCGCCGAGGTACGAGGCGATGAGCTGCGGGTCGGCGAGGAGCTCGTCGCTACGGCCCTCGAGGGCGACCTCGCCCTTGGCCAAGACGTAGGCCCGATCGGTGTTGCTCAGCGACATGTGGACGAACTGCTCGACCAGCAGGATCGCGGTGCCCTCCCCGTTCACCTGCTTCAGGATCTCGAAGAGCTGCTCGACGATCATCGGAGCCAGGCCCAACGAGAGCTCGTCGACCAAGAGCAACCGAGGCGACGACATGAGGGCTCGGGCCACGCCGAGCATCTGCTGCTCGCCACCCGACAGCGTCCCCGCCGCCTGGCGACGCCGTTCGCGCAGCCTGGGGAAGTGGTCCATCACCCGGTCGAGCTGGGTGGCGTAGCCCGACTTGTCGCGTCGCTTCGTCCAGTAGCCGTAGCGCAGGTTCTCCTCGACGGTCAGAGGGGCGAACAGGTCCCGTCCTTCCGGGAGGTGCGCCAGGCCCCGGGCCACCAGCTCGTGGGCCGGCCGGCCGGCGATGGGCTCGCCGTCGAAGGTGATGGTCCCAGTCCGAGGCGCGATGAGCCCGGAGATGGTGCGCAGCGTCGTCGTCTTGCCTGCGCCGTTGGCTCCGAGGAGGGCCACCATCTCGCGGTCGCCCACCGTGAGGCTGACCCCGCGCAGGGCTTGCACGTTGCCGTAGGCCACGTCGAGGTTGTCGAGCGAGAGAAGAGCCATGGTCATTCCTCAGCAGGTAGTGGCGATGCGCCACGTCGGGTGGGCCATGGCGTACTGGTCGCGACCGTCGGCCCGACCGGCCACCGTGATGTCGGTGGTGGCGGTGCCGGTCGGCGCGTTCGGCGGCACGGTCCAGCTTTGGGTGTAGGTCCCCCCGGGCGGTATCACGGTGGTGGCGCTGGCCCCCCACTCCTGATGGGGCTTGCGGTCGGGCCACGTCGTGGCGAAGGCCAGCTGCAAACCAGGTGTCGATCGGATGGTGATGGTCTGCAGCCCCGTGGGGCTGACGCACGACGCGCTCATGGTCGCCTCGAGGGGAGCAGCCGACACCCGACCCGACGTCGTGGGCGACGTCCCTCCGCTCGCACCCGTGCCGCCGGACGAACCCGAGGACGAGCCGTTGCTTCCGGTCCCCGGCCCGCCACCACCGGCCGAGGTGCTGCTGCTGCCTGACCCGCCCGCGCCCCCGGCCGCCAGCGTTGTGCTCGAGCGCGACACAGCCGCGGCCGACTGGTGACTCGACCCGCCGCACCCGGCGATGGCCAGTGTGGCGGTGAGCACTGCGACGGCGACCACATCGAGGGGCGATCGCCGACGCGTCCGACCATCAGCCACGAGCCCCCACCGTCTCGCCCGCCGGCGCCGAGTTCCCCAGGTACGCGGCCACGACCCGCGGGTCGCGGCGGATCAGATCGGGGGTGCCCTCGGCGATGAGCTCACCCATGTTCAGGACGTAGATGTAGTCCGACACGCCGGTCACCATGGCCACGTCGTGCTCGATGAGGAGCATCGACACGCCGGTGCGATCTCGCAGGTCTCGAAGCAGCGTGGCGAACCGCTCGGTCTCGGCGCTGTCGAGGCCAGAGGCCGGCTCGTCGAGCAGCACGACGGGCGCGCCGGTGACGATGGCACGACCTAGCTCGACCAAGCGGAGGGTGCCGAAGGGCAGACCGGCGACCGGTCGGTCGGCGATGCCGTGGAGATCGAGCAGGTCGAGGATGTCGGCCACCCGGCGATGGGCGGTGTGCTCGGCTCGGATGGCGACGTCGGTGGCCACGGCGTGACGGAGCACCCCGGTCGAGTTGTGGAGGTGGGTCGCCACGAGGAGGTTGTCGCGGACGGAGAGATCGCCGAACAGCTGGAGCACCTGGAAGGTACGAGCCAGGCCCATCTTGGCTCGCTCGTGGACAGGCACACCGGAGACGTCGCGGCCCAACAGCCACGCCGAGCCCTCCGCCGGCTGGTTGAGCCCGCACAAGGCATTGAACAGCGTCGTCTTGCCCGCGCCGTTGGGACCGATCAGACCGACGATCTCGCCTTGGCACACCTCGAGTGAGGCGCCCGAGACCGCCGTCAGGCCACCGAACCGAACGGTGATGTCCCGGCCCTCGAGCATGACGCCGCGCTCGCCCCTGCCGGTGGGCAGCGGGTGATCGAGTCGGGCCACCGCCGCCATCCCGGCATCCTCGCCATCGACGAGGCGCTCGAGCTCGTCGTCCTTGCCGTCGAGCGCGCTCGGGGCTGAACCGAGGAGCTGCCGTACGACACCCAAGACCCGTCCACGGCCCGCCGCCAGTCCCTGACGCAGGGGCTCGGTGGCCCGCCCGATCCACTCCTCGGCGGCTTCGGCCGCGCCCGCCACGGCGCGCGTCGGCGGAAGGCCACGGGCCCAGTCGCTGACCCGGCGAGCCGGAGCGGCGAGGGCGCCCCGCAGCGTGCCCCGATGGGCCTCGAAGAGGATGGCGGCGACCAGCAAGGTGGCCTGGACCACCTCGAGGTAACCGCTCAGGGCGTCGACGCGGAAGAACACTTCGCGCAAGGCCGCGAACACGGCGGCTGCCACCACCACGCCACCGACGCTGGTCAGGCCCCCCACCACGGCGATCCCGAGGTAGAGCAGCGACACCGTGAACCGGAAGTCGTCGGGCACCACCGTCCGCTGGTCGATCATGGCCAGGTTGCCGGCCGCGCCGGCCAGGGCGCCGGAGATGGCGAAGGCGAGCAGCTTGTAGCGCATGACGTCGACACCCAGCGAGGCGGCCGCCGTCTCCGAGCCGCGGACAGCGAAGAAGGCGCGTCCCGTCTTCGACGAGCGCAGGTTGGCCGCGCCGAGGACGGCGATCGAGAGGATGGCGAGTCCGAAGTAGTAGATGACTCGACGGCTCGAGAGGTCGAAGTTCGGGAAGCCGCCCTTCGTCCCGAACACTGTGTTGGGGATGGTCGACGAACCTCCGGTGCCGACGAACCAGCTGCTCCTGAACAGGAAGTGGTCGGCCATCCACGAGAAGATCAGCGTGGCGACCGCTAGGTAGAGGCCCCGGACGCGCAAGGCCACGGCGCCGAGGGCCACGGCGGCGAGGCCGGCCAGAAGGGCAGCGACCGGAAGGTTGAACGGGAACGAGAGCCCGAAGCTCCGGGCCAGGACGCCCGTCCCGAAGGCGCCGATGCCGACGAGCGCGGCGTGGCCCAACGAGATCTGCCCCACCCAACCGGTCAGGAGCACCAGCGAGATGCCGACGATGGCGTAAGTGATGGCCAGGCTGGCGTTGGCCAGCACCGAGTACGACACGCCGGGGAGCCACACCCAGGCCACGGCGAGGATGAGGAGCACGGCCCGGAGGGCGGGTGAGCGCCGCTTGCGGCTCGAAGGCCGGGCCTCGCCGGTGAGGCCGCCCCGCTCCTGGGCCGCGACCGAGAAGCGCTGACCGCGCATGTACATGACGACCATGGCCACCAGGGTGAGGGTGAGCTCGGGGCCGCCGGTCTGGCCGGCCAAGCTGCCGATCACGGGCACGCCGGATGCGGCGGGGACCAAGCCGAGCAGCAGCCCGACGATGGCGCTGGCCCACAACGCGCCGCTGAGGCTCTCGATGCCACCGAGCAGCGCAGCAACGAAAGCAGGAAGGGTCTGGAGCGGTAGGTCGTAGGGCGTGAGGGTGGTGATCGACGCCAGCAGGATGCCTGACACCGCGGCCAGCGCCCCGCCGATGGCCCAGGCGAGGGCTGTGACCCGATCGGGGTTGACGCCCATGAGGGCGGCGGCGCGTCGGTTGGCGGCGGCCCCCCGCATGGCCAGGCCAAGATCGGTGTACTGGAAGAGAGCGAGCATGGCGGCCGCCAGCACCACCGCCACCGCGAACAGGCCGATGGCGCCGAAGGAGAGCTGGCCGGCGCCAACCGACACATGGCCCGCCGGGAACACGGTCGCGGCCCGGCGCGGCGCGCTGCCCCACACCTTGGCAGCCACCGAGATCAGGAGGAAGAGCACCGCCACCGTGCCGACCGTCTGGGCCGTCACCGAGAGATGGCGGAGGCCGCGCACGAAGACTCGCTCGACGACCAGCCCCAGCGCGGCACCGGCGGCCAGGCCGACGACCACCGTGGGCACGATCGGCAGATGCATGGTCTCGGCCAGCGTGTAGGCCACGTAGGCGGGCACCATGGCCATGGCACCGTGCGCCAGGTTCAGCACGCGCGAGGCCCGATAGATGACGACGATGCCCACCGCGAACATGGCGAAGGCGCCGATGAGCGGCAGCGACAGGGCGCTGTAGACCAGGATCCTCACGACGCCATGCCGATCACAGGTCGCGCCCCAGGAACTTGTCGGTGACGAAGGGCGACTTGGCCTTGAAGTCGATGAAGGTGTTGCGCTCGTACTCCAGCACGTAGGACTGCATCTGGCCGTTGCCGCCGTGATTGCCCGGTCGCCACGTGACCGACGGCGAGAGACCGGACAGGTCGTAGGTCCCGGAGTCGAGCGTGGCTTGGAGGCCGGCCCGCGTCACGTTGGGGCCAAGCCGGCGCAGGGCCTCGACCAGGACCTCCATCCCGACATAGGCGCCCTCGGTGAACGAGTTCGACGTGTCGAGGCTCGGGTCGCCCGCCTTCACGGTGCCCGAGTACCGGGTGACCGCCGGGATCGTGTCGTAGGGGGCGATAGGAGGATTGAAGCTGGTCCACACCTCCATGCCGTTGCACACCGCGTCGCACTGGCGGGCGAAGTCGGCGTTGAAGAGTGGCTCTGGACCCATGGTTCGCTGAAGGGGCGCGATCCCACCGTTCTTCGTCAGCCAGGTCAGCGCCGTCTTGGGCTCGAGGAGCAACACGACGTAGTCGCAGCTCGGATAGGCGCCACCCGGAGGGTTGGGCTCAGGGTGGAAGCCCGAGCTCGAGTTCGTCTTCCCGCAGGACGAGTTGAAGCTCTGCACCTCGGACGAATACGACGGCTGGCCCGACTGGACGGCGCAGAACGTGCCGCCACACCGGCTGAGGCTGCCGTCAAAGCCGGCGATGTCATGGCCGGTCAAGCGCTTCACGGCCTCGTTGAAGGCGTGAGCGCCCTCGACGCCGAACTTGTAGTCGCTCTCGAAGACGATGCCGAAGGTGCGCGCTCCTCGGGCGTAGGCCTCCTGGGCCATGATGTGCATCGTCGACACCGTCGACGATGCGACGGGCCAGACCCAGGGGTCGCTGTACTGGCTCTTCACCATGCCGTCGGCGCCGATGAGCGGGATCTTTCCGGTGCGCAAGTCGCCGGCCCGGATCAAGGCGTCGACCCCCTGAGAGGACGGGCTGACGGCCAAGGCGAAGGTGTTCTTGGCGATCAGCGACCGCAAGTAGGTCAGCCCCTGGCTGGCGTTCCAACCGTCGTCGACCATCTGCAGATCGAGCAGGCGGCCGCAGACGCCTCCTTGGCGGTTCACCGAATCGACCACCGCCTGCATGGCGGTCGGGGCACCGCCCAGGAATGCCGAGCCGATGCCGGAGCGCACCACCGTGGCGCCGAGCTTGATCGACGTGGCCGTAACGCCGACGTCAGTGGCGCCGCCGTTGCGCCCGGCCGCGCAGGCCAGGCCCGCGGCCGAGGCCCCCCGGGCCCCAGCCGCCTGCGAGGCTCCGGCCGCGCCACCCGGCCCGGCCGCCAGGCTTTGTGCGTCTGAGCCCAGCGTGCCGGCCTCGGCCTGGCTGACCGTGCGGGTGCGCGTCAGGTAGTGCGGCGAGCGGGCCACCATCGACAGCGACACCGCGGCCAGGGCGAAGACCAGGGCGAGGCGCGTGGAGCGCGAGACGACGAAGCGGCGGCCGAGCATCGGTGACTACTGGCCCGGCAAGCCGGAGCGGATCAGGGCGCGCCGGCGCACGCCGATGTAGAGCGGGGCGAGAAGGAGCACCCAGGCGGCCAGCACGGTGGCGAAGTCGCGGGGCCCGAACACCCACCGCAGCCCCTTGGCCAGCCTCTCGACCACCTTGCGGAGAATCGTCTTGGGGGCAGCCCCGGGGGCACCCGGGACCACGATCCCGGGACGGCCGACCGCGCTGCCACCGGGGACGGAGATGGCGCCGGGCTCGGCGCTGTTCGCGACCGGGGCGCCGCCGTGGGGCAGCAACGAGATCCGGTAGGTGGCCGTCGCCGTCACCCCGGCCAAGTCGAGCACGACGCCGGACGAGGCGAACTCGTTGGCGGCCAGTCGCAGCTCGATGGCCGGCATGGTCAGATCGTCGGCCGCCTTGTCGAAGACGAGCTGCTCGCCGATCTGGCGCCAGCGGTCTTCCTCGAGCGAGGCGGTCGTGCCCTTCTGGCTGCCGTGCAGGTACGTGGGCTCGGGGCTGGGCAGGCTCGCCCTCACGCGCGGTCCGAGCGCCTGGTTGATGGCGTTCACGACCTTGGCCGGATCACACTCCGCGAAGTCGCGGCACTGGTAGATCACGCTCTTGTGGTCCGGCGCCACGATGCGGACGCCTGCGAAGCGACGCTGGTAGTCGGTCGAGGCCGACCCGGGACGACCGTGGGCGACAGCCTTGACGGTGGCCACGGCCTGGCCGATGAAGACCTGGTCGGCGATGTTGACGTTGTCCGCAGAGGCGCTGGCCAGCGACGTGGCGCCGCGGGCCGCGTCGGGCTGGAGGGTGACCGAGGCAGTCGACCGCCCAACCGCGATGCCGAGGGCGTCGAGGTCGATGCGGTCGGCCTCGGCCTTGGCGGTGCTCGAAAGGTCATCGAAGTTGCAGCGGGCGCTGGCGCTCCCGCGAGAGGTGAGGCCCGGCTCGTTGGCCGAGCCCACGTCGGACGGCCCACCGAAGGTCGAGCAGGTGGCCGGGGCGTAGGGCCAGTGCGGGTGTTGATCGGCCGACTTGGTTCCCATCCCGCTGTACACGGCCTGGGCGATGGGGTGTTGGCGAATCGTCGAGAGGTCGGTCTCGAGGGCGTTGTTGCGATCGGCCACCTCGGCCGTGGCCTGCACGCCGGAGCTGCTCATCTTGGCTTCGCTCACCCGGGCCAGCCGGATGGCCCGTCCGCCCTCGGCCAGGCGGAGGCCAGCCTGCTCGGCGTAGGCCGAGCGCAGGGTGCCGCCCGCCAGGGCGCTCGAGTTGTCGGCCACCCCGATCGGACCACCCACCCAGTCGATCCGGGTGCCGTAGGCCCCGCCCTGGGACGAGTACGACGCTTGGGTGACGCCGCGAGCCTCGGCCACGTCGGCGACGCCTTGGTCGGGGTCGAAGGGGACGGGCTTCTTGTAGCTGGGGAGGTTGTCCTGCATCGCTGTCCACGTGGTGGTGGTGCCGTCGGCACCGACGATCGGCAGGAACACCCGCCCCGTCTGGGAATCGGCCACGATCGGCAGCGAGTGAGCCGCGCTCGGGCAGTCGATGCTCGGGACCATGGCCCCGGGCGGGACCGGTGCCGCCGATCCGGCGTCGACACTGAGGAGGCCGCCGGAGACCTTTTCGGTGCAGAGGTAGACGCGCCCGAGCCCGGGGTCGACCCCGATGGAGCTTCCCGCGCCGGGAAGGACGAGGCCGACGAAGGCGCCATGCTTCGAGTCGAACGTAGCCAGGAGCTCGTTCTCCGAGAGGAGGAAGAGGCGGCCGCTGGCCGGGTCGAAGACGGCCTTCTCGGGGAGAACGGGCGCGTCGTACGTCGCCACGTCGGCCGCCGAAGGCTTGCTCGCACCAGCCGGAAGGATGAGCACCTCGGAGATGCCCGTCGGGCTGGCGTTGCAACCGAAGACCAGGTGGCCGTCGAAGTGGCCGAGCGGCGACGATGCGTTCTTGTCTCCGAAGAGGGTCGAGCACCCGGGAACCTGCATGGTCCACAACGCCCGGCCGTCGGACGCCGAGATGGCCTCGAGGAAGATGGCGCCCGCGTAGCTGGTCGCCGTGTTCACATCCATGGCAGGTGCGACCACCACGGCGTAGAGGATGTCGGATCCAGCGTCGTAGTCGAGGCCCTCGACGCTGAAGTCGGCGCCTCCCACCACCGGGTCGGGGATGGCGTAGGCCTGGCCTGCGAAGTGGCCGGCCTGGCCGTCGAGGATGGCGATCTGGGGCGCCTGGGTGTTGGCGTCGCGGAACGGATAGAAGAGCCGATGCCGCGTCGCGTCGACGGCGGCGAGGGAGTAGTTCAGGTGGGCGCCGGCGCCGCGCAGCGGGCTGACCACCAGGGGGACGATGCTGCCGAGCGTCGACACCTTCGCCCGCACGGCGAGGCTGTCGAGATCGCGAATCTCGATCGTGGTGCCGCCGACGTCGCCACTCACCTGGTAGAGGAGGCGACCCGGTGAGTCGACGTACAGGGGCCCGGTCGAAGGAAAGTGCCCAACCGGTTGCAGGCGCTCGTTACCGGCCCGGGCGGGGATGGCTGCGGCCAGGCCGAGGAGCACGAGACCAGCCAGCCCGAGGCGCCCGACCCGGGAACGACCGACCCCCGGCTGCCGCCGAAGCGACAGCCGGGTGACGATCGAGCTCGTGGTGGTCACGATGGGCCCCAGTCTCCGCGTGACCGACGAATCAGCCGAGGGTGAGGGCGCCCGACGAGATGACGATCGAGCCGGCCGCCGGGATGTTGGCGTTGGAGCAGTCAGGAAGACCCGAGGCGGGGATGAATGCAGCCGCCGAGATGCCTTGGGCCCCGGGATCGCTCACGGAACCAGCCGACGTGGTGACGGTGGCGCCCTTGAGGCCGATCACGGCCGACAGCCCGACCCGGCTCCACCAGAACCCGGAGCTGATGGTGGCCGAGGTGATGGGGGTGGTGTCGAAAAGGCCGGTGCCGGTCACGGTGATGGTCAGCGTGCCTTGGGCGTCGCCGTAGGTGGCGCCGTTGCTGCCGTCAGGGCCGGTCTGGCACGGCTCGGTGTAGCCGTAGTTGCCCGACAGGGCGCCCTGGCCGGCGAACGAGAACGTGTGCCCGCCGCCACTGGCCCCGCCGACGAAGGTGGTCACGTTGCGACCGGTGCCGGGGCCGAGGGTCGAGTAGATGGTCCCGGCGCAGCTGTAGCCCGCGGCCGCGCCGGACGGGTACTTGCCGATGGCATCGAGGGGCTGTCCGCCGCCGCCGCCCGCGCACGGGAACTTGCTGTTGAGGGACGGGCTGAACACGGTCGCCGCTTGGCTGCCGCCCGCGCCGGGGGCGGCACCAGAAGGTGCGATCCCGCCCACCATCAGAAAGAGGCCGGCGGCCGCGGCCGCCACCCCCATCAACATCCGCTTCGAGCGCAAAAAGCGCATCATGTCTCCTCTCGAGGTGAAACGTCGGGGCTTGCTTGTGTCAGGGGATGGGTCATCGCATGGGTCGACAGGCGCTCCGCTCGCCGGTGCGAGGGCGCGGCCGAGGGCGCGGTGAAGCGGCGCGACCTGCGCGACCGGATCCCCAAGCCCTGGATCTCCACGACATTCCCCCTTGACCAGCACCTGCCCAAACCCGGCCTACCGGTCGCTCCGCCCAGAGGTGAAGCAACCTCTCAAGCGTTACTTTTCGCCGGAGTCACCCCGGACTCCTTCGCCCGCCGCGAGGCAATTCGGCGGTATTTTTCCGGCGAACTGCCCAAAAGGTCCGGACTTGGCAGCCCCAGCCGCCGCCCGGCGCTCAGTCGAGCAAGGACGCCAGGTCGTCAGCCACGACGTCAGGAGCCGGGTCGACCGGGAGGTCCCCGCGGCCGGTCACGCCACTCAAGACCAGGGCGAAGCGGGCCCCCAGGCGGCGGGCCAGCAAGCCATCGGTCGACGGGCGGTCGCCGACCACGGTGTCGATGGCGCCGAACCGCTGGCGCACCAGCTCGGCCACCGGGGCGAAGGGCTTGCCCGCCACCTCGGCCCGGGCCCCCGACGCGTAGGCGACCGCAGCCAGGATCGATCCGCCGCCGGGAATGGGGCCGCTGGGCGTGGGGTAGGTAGGGTCGTCGTTGGTGCCGATCAGGCGGGCCCCGGACCGCACGGCGCGGAAGGCGGCGGTCAGCCGGTCGTAGTCGAACTCGCGATGCCACCCGACCACCACGGCGTCGACCCGGCCCTGCCGGACGGTGCGCACCCCTCGACGCTGGAGGGCCTCGTCGACGCCAA
>JAUTXA010000184.1 GCA_030838265.1 Actinomycetota bacterium
CCCCAGCTCGGTGATGTCGCGGCGGACCTCATTCACCTTCTCCAGGTCGGTGGCGATCACGAAGAGCCCGCTGTAATCGGAGGTGGGGATCTGCAGGCGGCCCTCGACCTCGGTGCCGGAGGCGGTCCACGCCCGGGCGGCGCGGGACTGCTCGAGAGAGACGACGAACTGGCCCGGTGCCGTCTCCTGGGCAACGACGCCGACGATGGTCGCCCGGGTCCAGCGGCTGCGGAACCGGCGGGGCTGGCCGGAGTCGGTGAAGACCCGTGGCGCCCCGAACTGGACCTCGGTGCCGACCACGGCGGCGGCCTGCTTCTTGGTCAGCCCCATGCGGGTGAGGTAGCCCTGGGTGACGGCCACCTCCGTGAGGGAGTGGGGGACGGGCAGGCGGCCGCTGAGGATGGTGATGGGCATCAGGGAGGCCCGCTCGAGGTCGATGCCGACGATCGTCTCGGGGAAGGGGTCGGGGTTCTTGAGGCCCGGCACCGTGGCCCGGGGGACGGTGCTGAAGGGCGGCGAGGAGGTGCTGGGCGCCACCGTGGAGGGGAACGGTGGCAGCCGGCTGAGCACGTCGGCGTTGGCCGGCGGCTCGGGGACGATCACGTTGACCACCGAGGCGACGATGGGCAGCACCGTCTTCACCGAGGGCAGGGCGGCGATCCGTCCCTTGATGGGCTCGTCAAGGTCCTTGGGCGGGCCGGGCCGGGGGTCGTCGGTGTCGACCTGGCTGGGGTCGGCTTCGGCGGCGGCCACGGTGATCCCCGACAGCGGCCCACCCTTGGACAGCTCGGACAGGACCTTGGTGCGGGCGGTGCCGGCGATGGTGACGAGGGCGGTCAGCAGGGTGGCGGCCAGGGCCACGGCGGCCACGGTGAGGACCGAGCGACCGAAGCGCCGGCGGATGCTGGTGGCCGCCATGGAGGCGGCGTCGCGCCACCTCACGCCCGGCCGTCCGGTGTGGAGATGCGGTGGCCCCGGTCGAGGGGGATGCGCTGGTCGGCCCGCCGGGACAGCTCCCGGTTGTGGGTGACCATGACGAGCGTGCAGGAGTGGTCGGCCCGGACCTTCTCGAGCAGGTCGATGACCATGAGCGACGCGTCGTCGTCGAGGTTGCCGGTGGGCTCGTCGGCCAGCAGCAGCCGGGGCTCGTTGACCAGGGCCCGGGCGATGGCCACCCGCTGGCGCTCGCCGCCGGAGAGGCGTGAGGGCCGGTGCCCGGCCCGCTCCGCCAGCCCGACGGCGTCCAGCAGGTCCAAGGCGCGGCGCCGGCGGTGCGCCGGGCTCGTCCCGTTGAGGGTGCCGGCCAGCTCGATGTTCTGCGCCGCGGTGAGCGTCTCCAGCAGGCCGAAGTGCTGGAAGACGAAGCCCACGGTGGCGCGCCGGTAGGCGGCCAGGTCGTCGCCACTGAGGCCGGTCAGGTCCTGGCCGCCGACCTCGAGCCGCCCGCTCTGGGGCGCCTCCAGGCCCCCGAGGAGGGACAGCAGGGTGGTCTTGCCGGCGCCGGACGGCCCGGTGATGGCCGCGTACCCGCCGTCGGCCACGTCGAGGTCGAGGCCGCCCAGCACGGTGAGGGGGCCCTCGGCCGTGCGGTAGGTGTGACTGAGGCCCCGAAGGGTGATGGCGACGCCCATGCCCCCTCCACTCTGGCCTATCGCGGGCGCAGGGATAGTCGCGCCCCTGGCCCTGACCTCAGAAGTTCCCCAGGCTCCCGCAGTTGCGGAGGCCGTAGGCGTCGAACTTGGCGTGGGCGGCGGTGATCAGGGTCGTGTTGAGCTCGTCGAACTTGTCGGCCTGGGCGGTGCTGCCCTTCTGGGCTGCAGCCCGCATGTCCTTGTCGTTGGCGATGACCTTGTCCTGGGCGGCCACCATGTCGCCCACGGCGGCCTCATCGCCCGGCGGCACGGCCAGCGCCTTGATGTCGGCGAGGAGCTTCTCCTCGATCGGGATGTAGGCGACCAGGAACCGGCCGAGCGCGGCCAGCGACGTCGGTTCGCTCAGCGCCGCGGCCTTCCGGGCCGCCGCCGTGCACAACGCGTCGGCGCGGGCGACGAACCCGGCCTTGATGACCGTCCGGGCCCCTTCGAAGACGGTGTTGACCGGCGCCTGGAGTCCGGCGCCGCAGGCCAGGAGCCCGTACGACGTGGCCTGCATGGCCGCGGCGTCGACCTTGGCCTTCAGCTCGTTGGCGGCCCGGCCCGTCGCCGCGTCGTCGGTCTTGCCCGCCGCGTCCTGCAGGGCGCGGGCCGGCGCGCTCACCTCGGCGATGGCGCCGATCACGCCAGCGATGACGGCCTTGTCGCCGCCGGGAGGATCCACGGCGCGAAGGGCGCCGGCCTGGGCGTCGACCGTCGTGGCCACGGTTCCGGCCGCGGCGACGAGCTCCGGCAGGTTGGACGGCTTGGCGACGGCCCCGAGGGAGGCGTTGCCCGGTGCGCAGGCCCCGTCGGCCTTGGCCACGAAGCCCGACTTGGACACCCCGCCCCCACAGGCCGCCAGCCCCGTCGCCAGGGCCAGCGCGCCCACGAAGGGCCCGAACCGCTCGAGGCTCATGCCCCCTTCGACCCGCATGTCGTCAGGCCGTAGGCGTCGAGCTTGGCATCGACGGCGGTGCCGGCCACGTTCAGCTCGTCGAGGAGACCGCCCACCAGGCGGGCGTTGTTGGCCTTCGCCGCGGCACTGAC
>JAUTXA010000252.1 GCA_030838265.1 Actinomycetota bacterium
ACCAAGAACATCATCACGGTGGAGGATCCGGTCGAATATCGATTGGCCGGCATCAACCAGGTGCAGGTGAACAACAAGGCTGGGATGACGTTCGCGGCCGCCCTGCGGTCGATCCTGCGGTCCGACCCGGACATCGTCCTGGTGGGCGAGATCCGGGACAAGGAGACGGCGACCATCGCCATCGAGGCCGCCTTGACGGGCCACCTCGTCCTCTCGACCCTCCACACCAACGACGCCGCCACGACGCCCACTCGTCTCATCGAGATGGGTGTCGAGCCGTTCCTGGTGGCCAGCGCCCTCGATTGCATCGTGGCCCAGCGCCTGGCCCGACGGCTCTGCGAGAAGTGCAAGGAGCCCTATCACGCCACCGTCGATGACCTGAAGGCGGCCGGGTGGGACCTCGAAGGTGAGACGGAGCCGGCCGAGCTCTTCCGTGCCATTGGCTGCCAGGCGTGCGGCAAGACCGGGTACCGCGGCCGCTTCGCACTCCACGAGGTGATGACGGTCACCGAGGACGTCGAGCGGATGATCGTGGATCGGGAGCACGCCGAGGACATCAAGAAGATGGCGATGGCGCAAGGGATGTTGACGCTTCGCCAGGTCGGCCTGATCCAAGCGACCCGTGGCTTGACGACGGTTGAGGAGATACTCAGGGTCGTGGCCTGATCATCCGATACAGGAGGTATGCAAGCTGCCTCCCGCCGGCTCGGCGAGTTCCTCGTCGACCGAAAGGTCCTCTCCAGGGATGTTCTCGAAGGCCTTCTGGACCGAGAGCAGTCCGAGGGGACGAGTCTGTCCAAGCTCCTCCTGGCTGAAGGGATGGTGGGCGAGAAGGACCTCGTCGCTGCCGTCGCCGCGCAGGTGGGCATTCGCTTCGTGGACTTCGACCACACGGCCGTCAACCCCACCCTCGACCGGCTCATCCCGGCCGAGCTGGCCCGCCGCCACCTGGCGGTGGCAGTGGACCTGGATGGCAGCGACCTCCTCGTCGCCATGGTGGATCCCAGCGATCGAGTCGCCGTCACCGAGATCGAGCAGGCGACCAGCTGGACGGTCGCATCCGCGATCGCGGTCCGCGGCGAGCTGCAGCGGATCGTCGGATCCATGTACGGACCGGCCGAGTCAGCATCCATGCGACCGCCAACCGGCTCCGATGAGATCGCAGTCGATCTGCCCGCCGGGGGCGCCGAGATGGCCGGCGTGGCC
Source organism: Actinomycetota bacterium (assembly GCA_030838265.1). GTDB lineage: Bacteria > Actinomycetota > Acidimicrobiia > Acidimicrobiales > BP-101 > BP-101. The sequence goes on from JAUTXA010000252.1 coordinate 1,207, forward strand.
TTCGACGCGCCCGTGGACAGAGGCGCCGAGCTGCACGTCAACGAGCTCCTCGAGCGAGTCGTCGACCTTGGTGGCTCTGACCTGCACCTGACAGTTGGGCTCCCTCCCAGCGTGCGGGTGCACGGCGACATCAAGCAGATGACCGAGTTCCCGGTGATGAATGGCTCGGAGATCCGCCGGATGATCTACGCCATCCTCACCCAGAAGCAACGGGAGAAGTTCGAGAGCGAGCTCGAGCTGGACACATCGCACTCGGTGCCGGGCTTGGGCCGCTTCCGCGTCAACGTCTTCCTGCAACGCGACAGCGTCGGCTCGGTGATGCGCGTGATCCCCTTCGAGCTGGTCCCGCTGGAGAAGCTCGGCCTGCCCGAGTCGGTCAAGCAGTTCGCGGAGCAGCCTCGGGGCCTCGTGCTGGTGACCGGGCCGACCGGTTCCGGAAAGTCCACCACCTTGGCGTCGCTGGTCGACATCATCAACCGGACCAAGGCGTGTCACATCATGACCGTCGAGGACCCGATCGAGTTCCTCCACGAGCACAAGGCCGCGGTGGTGAACCAGCGGGAGGTCGGCGAGGACACGTACAGCTTCGCGGCCGCCTTGAAGCACGTCCTGCGCCAGGACCCAGACGTCATCCTCGTCGGTGAGATGCGCGACCTGGAGACGATCTCGACGGCGCTCACTGCGGCTGAGACCGGCCACCTCGTGTTCGCCACCCTGCACACGCAGGACGCGCCGCAGTCGGTGGACCGCATCATCGACGTCTTCCCGGCCCACCAGCAGCAGCAGGTGAGGGTGCAGCTGGCTGCTTCCCTCCAGGGAATCGTGACCCAGCAGCTGGTGCCGACGCCCGGTGGCCGGGGCCGAGCGGTCGCCTGCGAGGTCCTGATCGCGACCCCCGCCATCCGCAACCTGATCCGGGACGGCAAGACCCACCAGATCTACTCGTCGATGCAGGCGGGCGGGAAGTACGGCATGCAGACGATGGACCAGTCGCTGTCGGCCCTTGTGAAGCGCAACGTCATCACCATGGAGACCGCCATCGAGCGGTGTGCCAACGAAGAGGATCTCCGCCGTCAGGTCGGCGGGGCGGTCTGAGAGGAAAGCCCATGGCCGACACCTACGTCTACAAGGTCCGGGACAAGGCCGGGAAGTTGCTCGAGGGCGCGCTCGAGGCCGACAGCACCACGCTCGTCGCCAACAAGCTGCGCCAGATGGGCTACGTGCCGATCGCCATCGACAAGAAGGGCGCGTCGGCCACCGGCAAGGAGCTTCACTTCCGCAAGCCGAAGGCCAAGCTGAAGGACATCGCCGTCTTCAGCCGGCAGTTCGCCACCATGATCAACTCCGGCCTCTCCCTGCTCCGGAGCCTCTACATCCTGGCCGAGCAGACCGAGAACAAGGTGCTGGCCAAGGTCATCGACGAGGTCCGGGCCGACGTCGAAAAGGGAGCCTCGCTCTCGCAGGCGATGGCTCGCCATCCGCGCGCTTTCAACCGGCTCTATGTCGCCATGGTGCGTGCCGGTGAGACGGGCGGCGTACTCGACACCGTCCTCCTCCAGCTGGCCTCGACCATCGAGAAGCAGGTCGAGCTGCGTCACAAGATCAAGTCAGCCATGACCTACCCGGTCGCCGTCTTCGGCCTGGTGGTCATGATCGTGGCCGCCATGCTCCTGTTCGTGGTCCCCATGTTCAAGAGCCTGTATGCCGACCTGGGCGGCACCCTGCCGCTGCCCACGCGGATCTTGATGTTGATGTCGACGATCATCACCAAGTTCCTGCCGGTCGTCATCGTCATCGCGGTGCTCTGCGTCGTGGCCTTGAAGAAGTGGATCAAGACCGAGAAGGGCCGTGCGACGTGGGACACGATGAAGTTGAAGCTTCCCGTGTTCGGCAAGCTCACTCGCAAGACCGCCTTGACCCGGTTCGCCCGCACCTTTGCCGTGCTCCTTCGGTCGGGGGTGCCCATCCTCGAGGCTCTCGAGATCACGTCGGAGACGGTCGGCAACGTCGTCGTCCAGCGGGGGGTCAAGGCCGTGCAGGACGGCGTCAAGCAAGGTGAGTCGATCGCCCGTCCTCTGGCCGACCATCCCGTGTTCCCGCCGATGGTCGTGCAGATGATGGCCGTGGGCGAGGAGACCGGCGCCCTCGACGAGATGCTCGACAAGGTCGGGGAGTTCTACGAGCAGGAGGTCGAGGCCCTGGTCAACTCCCTGACGTCCCTGCTCGAGCCCGCCCTCATCGTGGTGCTGGGCAGCACGGTCGGCGGCATGATCGTGTCACTCTACATGCCCATGTTCAACATCATCAAGCTGATCAAGTAGCGCCCGACCGGCCTCAACCGGCTTCGTCGAAGTGCCGAAGATCCAGGTGTGAAGTGGGTCCGGCGTGGCCCTCGCTCTGAGCGGGGGTTCTCGCTCATCGAGCTGTTGGTGGTCGTGTTGATCATCGCCGTCCTTTTGGCGATCTCCATCCCGACCTACCTGGGTGCCCGCACGAGGGCCATGGACCGAGGCGCTCAGTCGACCGTCCGCAACGCCTTCGTGGCCGCCCGCATCTCCTACGCCGGGAGCACCAGCTACACGTCCGACACGTCAGCGATGGCGCTGATCGAGCCCAACTTGCAGTGGACCTCGACCGACCTGTCGGCAACGAGTCCCTCCCAGGCCGCGTATCTCGCGGTGTCGAGTGGCAACCAAGTCATCGTGCTCGGCGCTCGCGCCGCCAACGGTCACTGCTTCTTCATCGAGGACATCATGGCCGGGCCCAGCACCGGGACTCGCTTCTACGGCGACGCCAGCTCGCCGGCCATCTGCGCAGCCCCGGCCGTCGGTGACCCGGCTTGGTCGGGCTCGTGGTGAGCTGATCAGGCGCGGGCCTTCTCGGCCCGGGCTTGGTCGAGCAAGCGCTGAGCCTCGGGCTGGACTGGCTTGGCCCGCAAGGACTTCTCGAAGGCCCTGATGGCCGCGTCCCAGTGGTGCTCGCTCAGCTCGAGGGTGCCGAGGTCGTCGAGGCCGCGCGTCGACCACGGGTTCCAGTGGAGCGAAGCCCGGAGACTGGCCCGGGCCGCCTGGCGGTTGCCATCGGCCAGCTGACCCTCGGCCAGCTCCTGCCACTGGGTGGCGTTGCTGGGGTCGCGGAGGGCGGCGATCCGCTGCCAGCGCCGAGCCTGCCGAACGAGGTCAGGGCGATGGCGAGTGGTCTTGGACTGGAACGTGTACACCCGGCCGACGAGGGCGGCCGTCTGGGGCCACGGCGGCAGCAGCCGCAGGGCGGCGTGGGCCCGGTCGAGGTTGAAGTCGAGCGCCGCCTCCTGGAAGTAGTACCCGCCAACGAGCAGCTGCGCGGTCAGCCCCGTCCCGATGACCGCGGCCAGGGCACGGACGACCGTGGGGAGGAGGGGACGGAGGGCTGGCCCCTCGGCCGTCGCGGCGCCGAGGGCGAGAAAGGCGAGCGGGGTGACGGCCACGTTCTGGGGCTCAACCAGATGGCCGTCGAGGATTGCCAGCCCGTAGACGAGGAGGGGAACCGAGGTGATCCGGCGCCGGACGATGGCGATCAGAAACGTCACCAGCAACGCCAGACCGGGGAGTCCCGTCGTGGTGGTGTATTCGATCAGCAGGTTGTGAGCGTCGATGAAGATCTTGTCGGGCCCGGCCCGGCCGAGGGCATAGCTGCGGAGGGGACCGGTGGCTTCGTTGTAGCGGCCGGGTCCGAACCCGACGATTGGTCGCTGGGCGATCGCCGTGCCCGCGGCTCGCCACGTCTCGAGTCGAGCCCGGTTGCCCGATGCGCCAAGGGGCTCGGCCAGGCGGCTCGACGTGCTGGCCCCACCCGCGTGCTGGGTGAGCAAGGTGCCCAACCCGATCCCGAGAACGAGGGCGACCCCGATGGCCGCCACGAACTGCTTCGGGATGAAGAAGGCGGCCACGGGCAGGGCCAGGATGGCGATGGCGAGAGGCAGCCGGCTGCCGGACACCTGGAGGCCGGCGCCGATCCCGACGGCGTAGAGAGCCCAGGCTGGCCACCGGCCGGGCGAGCGCAGGAGGACGAGCCAGAAGGCGCCGACGAGCAGCTCGGCCAGGAAGACGGGGTTCCCGAGCAGTCCCGAGGAGCGGCGATCGAGGAGGTCGAGGCCGAGGGGCTTGAGGTCGGTGGCCATCTGGGCGATGGCCACCGCGATGTTGATGGCGGCCGCCACCAGCAGGGCCTTCTCGATGAGGGCGGGACCCTTCTCGTCGACCGAGGCACCGATGGCCCAAGCCGCCACCAGGCTGATCGAGAACAGCGCTCCCGTCCCGAGGCCGAAGGTGCCGAAAAGGGTGACGATCGGGTACCGGGCGAAGGCGGTGCACACCAGGCACCAGGCCGCGAAGGCGGCGCCGAGGACGGCAGGCCGTCGGGTGCGGGGATCGCGGACGAGCGATGCCAGGGCGGGCAGCCCCACGCCGAGCACCAAGGCCAAGGCCGCGTATCGCAGCAGCCAGGACGACGCCGCGATGGCGGTCGTGAAGAGGACGGGCAGCAACAGAGCCATGCCCGCGGCGAAGACGGTGATGGGGCTTCGACGCACTGCGGGGCAGGGTAACCGGGGGTCGGACGGAGCAGAGGGAGGGTCGGGCCTCCACCCGATGTCGAGCCTCGGCGCTTAGCCTTCACTCGTGACCGCCTTCATCGCCGCCATCTGCGGCGTCCTCGGTCTGGCCGTCGGTTCGTTCCTGAATGTGGTGATCCACCGGGTCCCGAAGAAGGAGTCGGTCATCCGCCCCCGCAGTCGCTGCCCATCGTGCGGCACCCAGCTGGCCGAGCGCGACAACATCCCCGTCGTCTCGTGGATCCTCCTGCGGGGCCGGTGCCGCACCTGCGGCGAGCCCATCTCGGTTCGCTATCCACTGGTCGAGCTGCTGACGGCGGCCGCGTTCGCCGCCGTGGGCGTGCGCTTCGCCAGTCACCCCGAGGTGATCCCCGCCTACCTGTTGTTCTTCGCCTGCCTGATATCGGTCTCGGCCATCGACCTCGACCTCTTCATCATCCCCA
>JAUTXA010000033.1 GCA_030838265.1 Actinomycetota bacterium
CGACCAGCACCGACGAGATCACCCAGTTCCGGTACCACTTGTGGTCGGCGGGCACGACGTACCACGGGCACTCCTTGGTGGTCGTCGCCGTGATGGCGTCCTCGAAGGCCCGTTGGTAGTCGTCCCAGAGGGCCCGCTCCTTCAGGTCGTCGACGTTGAACTTCCAGCACTTGGTCGGGTCGTCGAGTCGGGCCCGGAAGCGACGGGCCTGCTCATCCTTCGAGATGTGCAGGAAGAACTTCACGACGGTCGTCCCCGCCGTCGAAAGGGTGCGCTCGAAGGCCTTGATGTCGGTGTAGCGCCGGCGCCAGACGGCCTTGGGCACGACCTCATGGACCCTGGCGATCAGGACGTCCTCGTAGTGCGAGCGGTTGAAGATCCCGATGTGACCGGCGGCCGGTGTCCGACTGTGGACGCGCCACAGGAAGTCATGGGCCAGCTCGTCCTCGTTGGGAGCCTTGAACGACGTGACCTCGCAGCCTTGCGGGTTGACGTGACCGAAGACGTGCTTGACGGTGCCGTCCTTGCCGCCGGCGTCAATGGCCTGCAGCACGACGAGGAGTGACTGTTGGCGCTCGGCCCAGAGCCGCTCCTGGAGCGTGGCGATCTGATCCTGGAGCTCGCTCGTCGCCTTCTCGGCCTTCGCCTTGTTGCCGGGGGCTCGGGCGGTCGACCCGGGGTCGATCTTGTCGAGGTCGAGCTTGGTTCCGGGGTCGACGCGCCAGCGATCCATCACCGCATCGTAGGGACCGTCCCCGTACCCTCGGACCATGCATCGACCGGCGACGCAGCTCATCGCCCTCGGCCTCTCGCTGTCGGCCGTGGTGGCGGGTTGCAGCGGACACCGCAAGCCGGCGGCGGTCGTGGTTGGCAAGCCCCGACCATCGAGCACGACTGCGGCCGCCGGCCCCACCACGATCGTCACCGTGGCGCCTCCACAGCTGGGGCGGGCGCCCATCGCGGAGCCGGGCGCCAGGGTGGGGCTTCTCTCGGCCGACGGCCACCCCTACGGCCAGGTGATCGCCTTCAACAGCAACATCCCGGTGCCCGACCATCTCGTGTTCATCCTGGTCCTCGGCTCCGACGCCCGGGCCGGGGAGGACATGCAGCGCACCCGGTCGGACTCCATCCATCTCGTCGCCATCAACCCGCGGACGATGCAGGGCACCGTGCTGGGGTTTCCGCGGGACTCTTGGGTCCAGATCCCCGGTCACGGCCAGAACAAGATCAACGAGGCGCTGGCCTACGGCGGCCCCAACCTGGCCGCTCAGACGGTCCGGAACCTCACCGGCCTTCCTGTCGACTACTGGGTGCTGACCGGGTTCAACGGGTTGCCCGCCATGGTCGACGAACTCGGCGGCGTCGAGGTCTACGTCGACCGGCGCATGGCCGACCGCAACTCCGGAGCCTTCTTCGAGCCCGGGTGGCACCACTTCAACGGCTCGCAGGCCTTGGCCTACTCCCGCGATCGTCACGATGTGCCCCAAGGCGACTTCAGCCGCTCGCTCAACCAGGGCAACCTGATCCTCGCCGCCCTGTCGAAGATGCGAGCCGAGGTCGGCGACGAGGAGGGCCTGGGTCGCTGGATCGGGGTGCTGCAGCGCCATGCCCGGCTGCAGGACATGTCGATGTCGGACCTCAGGGTCCTCGGCGCTCTCGGCCGGCGCATGGACGTGGCCGACATCCGCAACGTCGTGGTGCCGGGGCGGGTCGGCTACGCGGGCAAGGCGTCGGTGGTCTACCTGGGTCAGGAGGCGGTCGACGTGTTCAACGACCTACGACCCGACGCCGTCCTGGGCCAGCCCCGACCGCCGGCCACGACAACCACATCGACGAGCAGTCCGTCCACCACGACGACGTCAAGTGGCTCGCCACTGCCCTGAGGGCCCTTGGCTAGGGTCGGCTCATGCCGACCAAGCCGACGTTCGGGGTGTTCATGCCGCAGGGCTGGAAGATGGAGCTGGCGTCCATCGACGGAGCCGCGGCCAAGTGGGAGAAGGCGGTCGAGATGGCCGTCCTGGCCGAGGAGCTCGGTTACGACTCGCTCTGGGTGTACGACCACTTCCACAACGTGCCCCGTCCGGCCCACGAGGCCGTCTTCGAGTGCTGGACGACGATGGCGGCCATCAGCCAGCGCACGTCCAAGATCCGACTCGGACAGATGGTCGGCTGCAACTCCTACCGCCAGCCGTCGGTGCTGGCCAAGATCACCTCGACCGTCGACGTGATCTCGGGTGGCCGCCTCGACTGGGGCATCGGCGCCGGTTGGTACGAGAACGAGTACAAGGGCTACGGCTTCGACTTCCCGGCGCCCAAGGTTCGCATCGGGATGCTGAAGGAGTGCGTCGAGATCGTCCGCTCGATGTGGACCGAGGCCGAGACCACCTACGACGGCACCTATTACCGGCTCGAGCGGGCCAACTGCGACCCCAAGCCGCTCCAAGACCCGCACCCGCCGATCCTGATCGGCGGCGGGGGAGAGCAGCTCACGCTTCGGGTGGTGGCTCGGCTGGCCGACCGGGCCAATTTCAACGGCAACCCTGAGGAGTGGGCGCACAAGGCCGAGGTCCTCAAGGGCCACTGCAAGGACGTGGGTCGCGACTACGACGAGATCGAGAAGACGATCTCGGGCGAGATCATGATCCGGGAGACCGAGGCCGAGCTCGAGGCCTTGGGGTCAAAGTCACTGTGGGGCCAGCCCATGGACCAGTGGCGGGCGAACAGCCTCGTCGGCACCCCCGAGCAGGTGGCCGAGAAGGTGCAGGCCTACCTCGACCTCGGCTGCACCTCGTTCATGCCCTGGAACTCCGACTTCCCCGACGACACCACCATGCGGCTCATGGCCGAGAAGGTCATCCCCAACTTCCGCTGACGCCGAGACAGGCGGGTTGTCGCCGGGTTAGACGTAGTAGCGGTAGACGGCCTGAGCGACGCAGGCCGGCTTGTCCTTGCCCTCGACCTCGAAGGTCATGTCGATGGTGACCTGGGCACCACCCGAGATGTCCTCGACACCGGCGAGGGTGCCGCCGAGACGGAGCTTGCCGCCCACCGGGACGGGGGACGGGAAGCGCAGCTTGTTGAGCCCGTAGTTGACGCCCATCGAGATGCCCTCGACCCGCAGCACCTCGCCCATCATCACGGGTGCGAGGGACAGGGTGAGATAGCCGTGGGCGATTGGGCCGCCGAACGGCCCGGCCTTGGCTCGCTCAGGGTCGACGTGGATCCATTGGTGGTCACCGGTGGCGTCGGCGAAGAGGTTCACCTGGTCTTGGGTGATCTCCTTCCAGTCGCTGTAGCCGAGGTGCTCGCCGATCTTCTCCTTGAGCCCGTCGATGCCCTGCACGGTGGTGGTCATGACCCGTTTCTACTTGAACCAGAGCCGCTCGTACTCCCGGCTCTGCGGGTGGACCAGCAAGGTCACGAGGGCGACCTCGAACAAGAGGCCGATCAAGTCGAGGTCGAGGAGCCCGATGTGGCGGGGGTAGCCGTAGAACATGATGACGACGCGGGCCACCAGGGGCGCGGCGGCGATGACAATGCCAGCCCGGTAGGCCAGCTTCATCTCATTGGCGATGCCATAGGCGGCCAGGGCGCTACCGATCACGATCAGCAGCCAGAACAGGTTCCCGACCCGGACGATCGTCTGGCCGTCCATCGACCGGAAGAGCGACCCGAACGTGTACTGGTAGATCGAGCGCTGGTCGTTGAGCCGCAGCAGGCCCAGGACAGCGTCGGCGTACAGCAGGAACACAGCGATCTGCAGGGTTTGGGGCTGGCTCTGGTTGAACCAGCGGCGGGAGTTCATGGCCGCAGTCTGTCAGGGCTCAATGAGTCGGTAGCAGCCGGACGGGCGTCTGGCCCGCCACGGTGGCTCGGAGCTGGCCGCACGCGGCGTCGATGTCGGTGCCGCGGTTGCGGCGCACGGTGGCGTTGACGCCGAGGTCGACGAGCCACTGGCGGAACTGTCGGACCCCGGGAGCCGGGGTGCCCATGACGGCGTAACCGGGAGTCGGGTTCAGGGGGATGAGGTTGACGTGGGCGCCGAGGGGACGGGCGATTGCGGCCAGCTCACGGGCGTCGCCAGCCCGGTCGTTGACCCCGTGGATCAGAGCCCACTCGAACGAGAGACGCCGGCCCTTGGCGTCGAGGTAGGCCCGACACGCGGCCACCAGGTCGCCCAACGGGTACCGGCGATTGATGGGGACCAGCTCGTCCCGTAGCTCGTCGTTGGCCGCGTGCAGCGACACCGCGAGGTTGACGGGAAGCGACTCGGTGGCCAGGCGGCGAATGCCGGGGATGATGCCGACCGTCGACAAGGTGAGGTGTCGGGCCGAGAAGCCGGCCTCACCGTGCAGGCGCACGACCGCCGGCCACACCCGGTCATAGTTGGCAAGGGGCTCGCCCATCCCCATGAACACGACGTTGGAAAGGCGGCGGGGCCGGGCGGCGGCGACGGCCCGCATTACCTGCTCGACGATCTCGCCGGTGGTCAGGTGGCGGTCGAACCCGGCTTGGCCCGTGGCACAGAACCCGCACGCCATGGCGCAGCCCGCCTGGGTCGAGACGCAGACGGTCGAGCGGTCGCGGTAGTGCATGAGCACCGTCTCGACCTGTATGCCGTCGTCGAGCGACCAGAGCCACTTCACGGTGTCGCCCCCGTCCGACACCGACTCAGCCGCCGGCTGCAGCGCCGAGGCCAGCTCCGGCAAGGCGGCCAACCGCTGGCGCAGCGCCTTGGGCAGGCTGGTCACCTCGTCGGGCCCGGCGGCCTGGGTGTAGAGCCCGGCCCACACCTGATCGACGCGATAGCCAGGCTCGCCGCCGAGGAGGGCGACGAGGTCGTCCCGCGTCAGGTCGTACCGGGAGGTCACCGAGCCAGGGTAGAGGCGAGACCGCAAGTAGGCTCGCGGCCATGGTCCGGCGCCCAGAAACCTCTCCCAGCCACCCGGCGCAAGCCGTGCGCGTCCCGCCGTCGAGCCAGGGCTATGTCCCGCACGAGCACCACCACCGCGATGTCCAGGGGGGTGCAGCGCGAGCCGCCGTCTTCGGGGTCAGCGACGGCCTCGTCACCAATGTCTCGCTCATTCTGGGGATGGCCGGTGCCAACCCGACCGCGGGCGTGGTGCGGCTGGCGGGGTTGGTGGGCCTTGTCGCCGGGGCCTTCTCGATGGCGACGGGGGAGTACATCTCCATGAAGGCGCAGTCCGAGCTTTTGGCTCGCGAGCTCGAGATGGAGCGCATCGAGATCCACCGCCGACCTGAGAACGAGCGGCGCGAGCTGGCGGCCATCTACCGCAGCCGCGGCGTCGACGCCCAGGTCGCTGAGGACTTGGCGACTGAGATGCACCGCGACCCCGACCTGGCGCTCGAGACCCATGCCCGCGAGGAGCTGGGCATCAACCCCCACTCCCTCGGCTCTCCCACCCAGGCCGCCGTCTCGTCGTTCGTGGCGTTCTCGGCGGGGGCCCTGGTGTCACTGGTGCCGTGGTTCTTCGTGGCCGGCGGCCATCATGCCGGAGCCCCAACCGTGGTGGCGTCGCTCGTGTTGGCCGCGGTGACCGCAGTCATCGTCGGGGTGGGGCTGGCCCGGTTCACGGGCCGATCCGCCATCCGATCCGCCGCCCGCCAGCTCTTCGTCTCCGGCCTTGCCGCCGGCGCCACCTTCATGGCCGGCCGCTTCGCCGGATCCCACCTGACCCTCTGACCTGATTGCCGACCAACTCAGCCGGTGGCGGCGATGTTGCCGGTATAGGCGCGATCGATGTGATCGACCTCGAAGCCGAGGTCTCGGTAGAGGGAGACCGCCGGGGTGTTCGAGGCGTCGACGTAGAGCATCCCCGTCCCCACGCCCCGCTCTGACAGCGAGTCGAGCCCGGCCAGGACCAGTGCGCGTCCCAACCCCTTCCCTTGAAAGTCGGGATCGACCGCGATGACGTAGATCTCGCCCAGGACGGGGTCGTGGTCGATGTGGATCTTGGTCCAGCAGAAGCCGGCCAGCCGACTGTCGCGCTCGTGCAGCAAGAAACCTTCAGGGTCGAACCACGGCTCGCCCTCGCGCTCCTCGAGGGTGGCAAGAGACCAGTCGCCTTGCTCGGGGTGGCGAGCGAAGGCCCGGTTGTTGACGTCGAGCCAGGCCGCCTCGTCGTGCCCGGGCCGAAAGGGGCGGGTGACGAGTTCGTAGGGCTCATCGACGGGAAGGGGCCGCCGCATCTGCAGCAGCTCACGTCCCCGCTGCAGCCCCACCCGACGGGCAATGTCGTCGTGGACCTCGCGAGGCTTGGGCACCCAGAGGTGCACGTGGCCGCCGCCCTCGTCTCCGATGACCTCGAGGGCAGCCCGCACCAGGTCAGCGTCGATGTCGCAGTCGGAGTCGCGGTGGTGGGGGTCGACGACGTACTCGAGGGCCCAATCAGCGCCATGGCCACGGGTCACCTGGGCGTACCCCACGGGGTGGTCGTGGCCCGGCTCCCACGCCACCAACCCGGCGAAGCCGTGACGACCGCCTTGCACCAGGTCGAGCCACTGGTGCTCGCCCAGCGCCCGATGGCCGTCGACCTCGGCCGCCACGTCGAGGAGCTCGGAGACGGCCGCGATGTCGGGCGCGCCCATCTGGCGCTTGACCTCGAGATGGTGCACGGGGTGGCAGGGTAGTGGGCCATGCTCAAGCCTCGGACGGCCGCGGGACGGGCTCGGGAGACCCACCGCCGGCTGGCTGCCGAGTACGAAGCCCGATGTGCCCTCATCCACGCCGATGCCTTCCAGCTGCTCGCCGCCACCATCCTGTCGGCCCAGACCACAGATGAACGAGTGAACTCGGTGACGCCCGCCCTGTTTGCCCGCTATCCCACGGCGAAGGATCTCGCCGCGGCCGAACCGGCGGAGCTCGAGGCGCTGATTCACCCGACGGGCTTCTTCCGCAACAAGGCCAAGTCTCTCATCGGCATGGCCACCGACCTCGTGGACCGCTACGACGGTGAGGTGCCGAGGCTCATGAAGGACTTGGTGACCCTGCCCGGCGTGGGCCGCAAGACGGCCAACGTGCTGCGGAGCGTGGCCCTCGGCCTTCCGGGCCTCCCGGTCGACACCCATGTGCTGCGCTTGAGCCGGCGCTTGGGCCTGACCACCGAGACCGACCCGGTAAAGGTCGAGCTCGAGCTCAACCCCATGATCCCGGCATCCGAGCGGGGCGACTTCAGCCTGAGGATGATCCTGCACGGTCGCCAGGTGTGTCTGGCCCGCAAGCCACGCTGCGAGATGTGCGTGCTGGCCGACTTCTGCCCGTCGGCCAATTTGCCCACCCGCTAACGGTTTCCTCACATCCTTCTGGCACCCTGTTCATGACCGGAGCCGACCATCACGTCATCGGTCAACGGAAGGAACGGATTCTCATGCTCAAGCGCAACCTGGCTCTCATCGTCGTCGGGGGCCTGCTCCTCGGAGGTGTTGCCGTGGCGTGGGCCAACGGCCCGGCCGTCCGGCCCTCGATGTCGACCTCGCTGGCGGCCGCCCAAGCCGCAGCCAATGACCCGAGCACGGCCCCGGCCGACCGCCAAGCGCTGCGCGACCAGCTCAGGCAGTGCATGCAGGACCGCCGGGCCGCCCGCCAGGCCGGCTCCGCCGCCGCGCCGAGCACGGCCTGTCAGGACCTCAAGGCCAAGCTCAAGGGTTTGCACGGCATGAAGCGCCGCGGTGCCGCTCTCTTCGCCCGGGCCGACCACGGCACGTTCGACATCAAGAACGACAGCGGCCAGTTCGTCACTTACACCTTCGACAAGGGGACAGTGGCGGCAGGCACCAGCGCCAGCCAGGTGGTCATCGACCGTCCCGACGGCCAGTCGGTGACGCTCAAGCTCGACGGCAGCACCAAGTTCAAGGGCATCGCCTCGGGGGCTGACCTGAAGCAGGGCCAGGAGGCCTTGGTCGTCTCCAAGGACGGCACCGCGACCCTCGTGGCGCAACGAGACAAGGCGGTCGACAAGGCCGGCCCCGCCTCCCTCGACAACGCGGGCGCCGGCGACCTCACGGCCTAGGGGTCAGCCCGACTCGACCACCTTGGCCAGGCGGCGCTGAGCCCGGACGAGCGTCCGCTCGACCTCGAACAGCTCGTTGGCGAGGTCATCCCGTGTGGTTCCGGCTACGTCCTCGGCGATCGAGGTGACGCGCCCGGTGATCTCGGCCAGGGCGGTCACCACCGAGGCCAGCTCGGCCGTCGTGGAGTTCATCCCGGCATTCTCCCCGCCAGAGGGCGGATCACGCCTCCCGACTACGATCGCAGTCTCAGTGCTGAACCGTCTCGACCTCCGCGGGGTGCCCTCCGGACCCGACCTCCGGGCCCGGCTGCCGCGTCCCGCGGCGGCGAAGGAGCCGCCCGTCGCTGCCGTGCAGGCCATCCTGGCCGACGTGCGGGAGCGAGGCGACGTCGCCCTGCGCGAGTACACCCAACGCTTCGACGGCGCGGTCATCGACGAGCTCCGGGTGCCCCCCGCCGATCTCAAGGCCGCGCTGGCCGCCATCCCGCCCCTGCTGCGCGAGGCGCTGGAGGCAGCCCGGGCCAGCATCCTGGCCTTCCATCGCAACCAGCTCCACGACGACGCCCGCCACGAGCGCGACGGCATCGTGGTGCGCGAGATCCGACGGCCGGTCGATCGGGCCGGGCTCTACGTCCCCGGGGGGCGAGCTCGCTATCCATCGACCGTGCTCATGACCGCCATCCCAGCGCGGGTGGCGGGCGTGCCCGAGCTCGTCCTCTGTGTCCCCCCCGATGCGGACGGCACGGTGGCTGAGGCCACGCTCGCCGCCGCCGCCCTCGCCGGGGTCGACGAGGTCTACCGGGTGGGCGGTGCGCAGGCCATCGGCGCCATGGCGTACGGCACCGAATCGATCCCCGCCGTCGACGTGATCGTCGGCCCCGGCAACGTCTACGTCTCACTGGCCAAGCGCGAAGTCGCCGGGGTGGTCGGAGTTCCGTCGTCGTTCGCGGGCCCGTCCGAGGTAGTGGTCGTCGCCGACGACACGACGCCGGTCGAGTTCGCGGCCATCGACGTCATCGTGCAGGCCGAGCACGGGCCCGACGGCCTGGCCTGGCTCGTCACCTGGTCCGACGAGGCCGCCACCAAGATCAGCGAGGCGGTCGACAGGCTGGTGGCCGAGTCCCCACGTCGGGCCGAGATCGAGGCGACCCTGGCCGACGGCGGGTACGCCGTCGTCGTCGACGGCCCGGAGCAGGCCATCGAGGTCGCCAACGCCATCGCCCCCGAGCACCTCGAGCTGATGACCGCCGACCCCGAAGCCCTGGTGCCGCTCGTGCGCCACGCCGGAGCCGTGTTCACCGGTTCGTTCGCGCCGGCCAGCGTGGGCGACTACCTGGCCGGGCCCAGCCACGTCCTGCCCACCTATGGCTCAGCCCGGTTCGCGGGCGCCCTGCGGGTCGACGACTTCCTCAAGGCCATCCACGTCGTGTCGCTCGACGAGGCGACGTTGGCCCGCGTGGCGCCTCACGTGGCTGCCATCGCCGAAGCCGAGGGCCTGGCCGCCCACGCCGAGTCGGTGCGCCTTCGATGGCAGCGCTGATTCGGCCCAGCGACGACCACGGCCTGGGATCCGGATACCACTCGGCGCAAGTCGATGTCGATGTCCGGCTCAACACCAACGAGTCGCCGCTGCCGCCCCCCCAAGCC
>JAUTXA010000105.1 GCA_030838265.1 Actinomycetota bacterium
TCGCCGATCTCGCCGATTACGACGAGGCCGGCATCAAGGAGCGGACGGGAGTGACGCCCGACAAGTACCCGCAGTACGCGGCCTTGCGTGGCGATCCGTCCGACAACCTGCCGGGGGTTCCAGGGGTGGGGGAGAAGACGGCGGCCAAGCTCATCAACACCTACGGCGACCTCGACGGCGTCTTCGCCCACGTCGATGAGGCCACGCCCAAGCTGCGCGAGAACCTCATCGCCCATGAGGCCCAGGTCCGCAGCAACGCCCTCGCCATCCCGCTGGTGCGCGACGTGCCCATCGACATCGACGTCGACGACCTGAAGATGGGGGGCTGGGACGTGCAGGAGCTGCGCGACCTCTACAAGTTCCTCGAGTTCTCCGGCGCCGTCTGGGATCGCTTCATGGAGGCGGTCGGCGGCGTTGAGGGCGCCTCGATTGAGGCCACTCCCGAGACCGAGGCCCTCGAGGTCGAGATCCGCCATCTCGACTCGGCCGGCGAGGCGGCCACCCTCATCAACGAGCTGGGCGCGGCGAGCGACGAGCCCATCGCCATGGCCGCCGGGTGGGACGGCGTCGAGGGCCGCTCGGCGATCCTCGGTCTGGCGATCGTGGCCGAGGTCGACGTGGCCTACTGGGTCAGCGCCGAGCTGCTCTCCGATGCCGCTGTCCGCCAGGCCCTCGGCCACCTCCTGGGCCAGGGGGGCCGGCCGCTGCGGTCCCACCGAGCCAAAGAGCTGATGCGGGGCCTCCAGGGCATCGACCTCGACGTTCGTTGCCTCGACCTCGACACCGCAGTGGCGGCCTATCTGGTCGATCCGGCCGACACCCAATACCTCCTCGACGAGCTGGCGGCGCGCTATGCCGGCATCGACTCCCGATCGCCCGACGCCGCCCCGTCCGACCAGCTCGACTTCGACGGCACCGGGCCCGGAACCGCCGAGGCCGCCGGTCGGGAGGCGGCGGCTGTCGCCCGCCTGTCCGAGCCCCTCAGCGCCGCCCTCGACGCCCGGGGCCTGCGCAAGCTGTGGGACGAGATCGAGCGGCCCCTGGTGCGGGTGCTGGCTCGGATGGAGGCCGTGGGCATTCGGGCTGACAGCCAGTACCTGACGGGACTGGCCAAGAGCCTCACCGACGAGGTGCGCGAGCTCGAGGCCGAGATCCAGGAGATCGCGGGCGAGCCCTTCAAGGTCAACTCCACCCCGCAGCTGCGCCACATCTTGTTTGAGAAGCTCGCTCTCCAGCCCCAGAAGAAGACCAAGACCGGGTTCTCGACCGACGCTGCCTCGCTCGAGAAGCTGGCCGGTCAGCACCCGATCATCGAGAAGCTGCTCCGCTACCGCGAGGTCGAGAAGCTGCGCTCGACGTATGGCGAGAGCCTGGTGGCCGAGATCGCCGATGACGGTCGCATCCACGCCACCTTCCACCAGACCGTGGCCCGCACCGGCCGCCTTTCATCCGACCAACCGAACCTTCACAACATCCCCATCCGCAGCGAGGAGGGGCGCCAGTTCCGGCGCGCCTTCATCCCGGCCGACGGCCACACGTTCCTCGTGGCCGACTACAACCAGATCGAGCTGCGGGTGATCGCCCACCTCTCCCAGGATCCGGGGTTGGTGAGTGCCTTCACCTCCGGCGAGGACATCCACTCGACGACCGCGGCCCGCATCTACGGCGTCGAGCCCGACGCCATCACCCTGGCCCAGAGGTCGAAGGCCAAGATGGTCTCCTACGGGTTGGCGTACGGCATGGAGTCCTTCGGTCTGGCGGCGCGGCTCGGCATCCCGGTCGATGAGGCCTCCGAGATCCTCAAGGCGTACTTCGTGGCGTTCCCCAACGTGAAGGCCTACATGGAGGCCACGGTCGACGAGGCCCGGAGCCGGGGCTACACCGAGACCCTCTTCGGGCGCCGGCGCCAGATCCCCGAGCTGTCGTCGCCGAACTTCCGCATCCGCCAGGCCGGCGAGCGCCAGGCCATGAACGCCGGCATTCAAGGGCTCGCCGCCGACATCTTCAAGGTCGCGTTGGTGCGTCTCGACCAGAGCATGGAGGATGAGGGCCTGGCCACTCGGCTCATCCTCCAGGTCCACGACGAGGTCATCCTCGAGGTCCCGCCCGACGAGAAGGATCGAGCCGCCGAGCTCACCCTCGACGCCATGCGGGGGGCGGCCGACCTGTCGGTGCCCCTCGAGGTCAACGTGTCGTGGGGCGAGAGCTGGGCCGACGCCAAAGGGTGACGTCGTCCGAGGCCAACGCGGGCCATTGGTTCGAGGCCATGGCCGAGCACCTCGGCCCGGCCTATCTGAGGTACTCGTTCACCAAGGGCACCGAGCAGGAGGTCGCCTTCCTCGTCGAAGCCCTCGAGCTGGCACCAGGCCATCGCGTCCTCGACGTCGGGTGCGGGCCAGGCCGCCACGCCCGTGCCCTGGCCAACCTGGGGATCGAGGTGGTCGGCGTCGACATCTCGGCCCCGTTCATCGAGCTGGCCCAGGCCGACGCGCCGCCGGGTGCGACCTTCCACGTCGGTGATGCCCGACGTCTGTCTTTCGACGCCGAGTTCGATGCCGTGATCTCGCTGTGCCAGGGCGGCTTCGGCTTGGTCGGCGACGAAGACCCCGTCGTGCTCGAGGGCATGGCCCGCGCCGCCAAGGCCGACGGTCTCGTCGCCTGCTCGGCGTTCTCGGCCTACTTCGCCATCCGCTTCCTCGAGGACGCGGACACCTTCGACGCCGCCTCAGGCGTGAACCACGAGCGAAGCGTGCTCAAGAACGCCGCCGGCGACGAGAAGGAGTTCGACCTGTGGACCTCGTGCTTCACCCCCCGCGAGCTGCGGTTGCTGTGCGAACGGGCCGGGCTCGAGGTTCGCGACCTCTGGTCGGTCACCCCGGGGGCGTACCGGCGGGACCCACCCGACCTCGACCATCCGGAGTGGCTGGTGGTCGCCCGAAGGGCCGGTGGTAATCTGGTCGGCCGGTGAGCGAGTGGTTCGCTTGCCTCGTTCCCACCCCCCAACCTCAGCCGGGGCGGGAGCTTGCCCGGAAAGAAAGCGACCGACTGAATGTCCGACCAGACCGAGCCCGGTATCCCCGAGGCTCCCACCGAGATCACTCCCGTAGCGACGAGCGAGGCGCCTCAAGTTCCTCAAGCTCCGCCGGGGATGGGCACCTTCGACGAGCAGGGTGAGTACACCCCCCGCCAGGTCACCGACGACGACCTGGGCGGCATGTCGTTCGAGGATGCCATCGCCAGCACGATCGTCAACTTCGAAGACGGTGACATCGTCAACGGCACGGTGGTGAAGGTCGACAAGGACGAGGTCCTCCTCGACATCGGCTTCAAGTCCGAGGGCGTGATCCCCGCCCGTGAGCTCTCGATCCGCCACGACGTCGATCCCTCGGAGATCGTGTCGCTGGGCGACGAGATCGAAGCGCTCGTCCTCCAGAAGGAGGACAAGGAGGGGCGCCTCGTCCTCTCCAAGAAGCGGGCCCAGTACGAGCGGGCGTGGGGCGACATCGAGAAGATCAAGGATGCCGAGGGCGTCGTCGAGGGCCCGGTCATCGAGGTGGTCAAGGGCGGTCTCATCCTCGACATCGGCCTGCGTGGCTTCCTGCCCGCATCCCTGGTCGAGCTGCGCCGGGTGCGCGACCTGCAGCCTTATGTGGGCAAGACCATCCAGGCCAAGATCATCGAGCTCGACAAGAACCGCAACAACGTCGTGCTCTCGCGCCGGGCCTGGCTCGAGGAGACCCAGAAGGAGCAGCGCGAGGATTTCCTGCACAACCTCAAGCCCG
>JAUTXA010000123.1 GCA_030838265.1 Actinomycetota bacterium
GCAGCCACTGAGCCCGCTCTTCCGGGGTCTGGCCGGCGGGCGGCTTGGCCACATTGAACGAGTTCCCGAACACCTGAGCCATCTGGGTCATGGTCGGGGCTACCTGTTGGGTGGGGATGTTGAGCACTGAGCTCGGCGATGGCTGGGCTGCCGCCGCGACGAGCGCAGCGGGTGCAGCGATGAGCATTGCCGAGAGTGCGACTAGGAGTCGCCGAGTCACGCGTGAATCCCTCCATTGGGAGCCGGACGACCCCTTCCCTTAGGCACTATTCGCCCCGGTTCGCCGGAATCCTGCCTGAGCAGCGCGGGTTCTAGGCGTTGCTGAGCACGGGCCCAGGGACGCCTTCGACTCCGAGGCGACGGAACAGCCCATCGCGTGCAGTGCGGAGGGTCTCGCACTCGTCCGCCCTGGCTCTGGCCAGGCGGAGGAGGGCGTCGAGGGTCAGGGCCTCCTCGTAGGGGTTGTTGGACTGCCGGCTGAGCGCCAACGCCTCGTCGAGCCACGTGCCGCCCCGCTCGTCGTCGCCCTTCTCGATGAGGGCCAGACCTCGGAGGCGGCGGATCGTCGGCTGGTACTCGAGCGCGGCGTCGGAGCCGGCGTGGTCGAGGGCGTCGAGGGCGGCGTCGGGCCGGCCGGCGAGCACGTGGATGTCGGCTCGGATGACCTCGGCCATGGCGCTGAGCGAGGCGATGCCGAAGGTGCGCACGCCGGTGGCGCCTTCCTCGAAGAGCACGCTGGCCTCGGCGAAGTCACCGGCCCGGGCCGCCAGTCGGGCCAGCTCGATGCGGGCCAGGTGGGCGTAGCCGTGGCCACCGGCGATGAAGGCGTCCAAGGCTTGGACGAAGCGGTGCCGGGCCTCGTCGAGATGACCTTGGCGACCCAGGAGGTCACCGATGTTGTAGGCCACCGTCGCCGCGCCGAGGCCGTCCCCGGACTGCTCGAGCAGGTCGTACGCCTCGTCGTAGTGGGAGCGGGCGTCGTCCCACCGGCCGAGGTTGCTGGCCAGGTTGCCCAGGTTGCACAGGACCGACGCCGTCGGTCGAGCGTGGCCTGAGGAGCGGAAGATCTCGAGCGCTCGGAAGCCGCCGCTCTCGGTCGTCTGGTCGTTGTTCTCGACACCGATCCGCAGGAGCCCGCCCAGGGCATGGGCCTCACCCGGCACGTCACCCGCCGAGCGGGCCTCGGCCAGCGCGTCCTCGAAGAGCCGACGGGCGTCATCGAGGTCACCCTTGGCGAGGCGCTCCGTCGCCAGCCCGTTGCGCAGGCGGTTGCGGAAGCGGGCCGCCTCGGGGTCGCCCGTCACCTGGGGAAGGCGCAGGCCGCGGAGGAACCAGCGCAAGGCGGCGTCATGGTGGCCCTGCTCGGCCCTGGTAATGCCCTCGAACAGGTGGAGCTCGGTCACCAGTGTGTTGTCCTGAGCCAGGCGACGGGCCCGGCCGAAGGCGGTGGTCGCCTCGGCCAGGCTGCCGCTCAGGAAGAGGGCCTGCCCCAGGTCGCGCCAGGTGGTGGCCTCGTCATGGGCCTCGGGCCGCAGCTGCCGGGCCACGTCGAGCGATCGGCGGCAGTAGACGGCCATGGCGACGAAGGCCGCGGACCGCGACGCGTGCCGGGCCGCGGCCCGGCCATGGCGCCAGGCCGCCTCGACTCGACCGGCCATCGACGCGTGCAACGACAGGGCGGCGAGGAGCTCGCCCTCGTCCGGAGCGGCGTCGCCGGCGTCGGCGGTTCGGGCGGCCGTGGCCTCGAGGTGGTCGAGCACCGCGGCGTGGAGGGTGCGCCGCCGCCGCCGGGCCAGGCTCTCGTAGGCCACGTCGCGGAACATCGACTGGCGGAAGTGGATCTGGTCACGGCTGACCGCCACGAACTCCGAGAGCTTGGCCAGCTGGCGGCGGGCGGCGCGCACGTCGTGGCCGAGCGCGGCGACGTCGCCGAAAGCGAAGGTCGAGCCCAGCACCGAGAGATCGCGCAGGAAGCTCCGGTCCTTGGGCGCCAAGCGGTCGATGCGGGCCGCGACCGATGCTTCGACCGACGGTGGCAGCACTTCGGTGTCGGCCTCGTCGAGGAACCCCCGGACGAGCTCGAGGAGGAAGAGGGGATGGCCGCCGGCCCGCTCGGCCAGGACGGCTGCGTCGTGAGGGAGGATCCGACCCGGGGCGGCCAGGCGCACCAGCTCGAGGGCTGCGTCGCGATCGAGGGGCTCGAGCTCGATCGTGCTGTCCAGCCCGGCGACGGGTGGGGTTCCCGGTCGCCGGGCCAGCAGCACCACCCACGAGGAGCTGGGGGCTCTCGTCCGCAGGTAGGCGATGAACGCAGCAGAGGCATCGTCCATCCACTGGGCGTCGTCCACGATCAAGCAGGTACCGGGCCGAAGGCTCAGGCTCAGGATCTGGGCCAGGACGTGATGCAGCTGGTCCCGTCGTCCCCGCTCGTCGAGGGCGGCGAGCGCCTCGGCGTCGGTCGCCGATCCGAAGGTGCTGTCGACCAACGCGGGATCGATCGCCGCCTGGCGAAGCACGGTACGAACGACGAACCAGGGCTGCTGTTGGTCATAGCGCTGGCAGGTGACCGTGAGCCAGGGCGTGTCGGGCCGGCTGGCCTTGAGCTCCTCGACGAGCCGGGACTTTCCCATCCCCGCGTCGCCGACCAGCTCGGCGGCCCCGCCTTTGCCTGCTGCGGCCGCGTCGACCAGACCTTGCATGCGCTCGAGCTCGGGCTGGCGAGCGCAAAGGGGGAGGAGGAGCTCGCTGGGATCCTCGTCGTTTGAGTGGTCGAGGGGCTCGCCGACCGCGAACGTGGCCAAGGGGGCGGACTTTCCCTTGGCGCGGAACGCCGGTTGCTCGGTCGCGGCGAAATGGGTGTCGCAGTCGTCGAGCACCTCGGCTGTGGCCAGGAGCTGGCCGGGCTCGGCGTGGGCCATGATGCGGGCCGCCGTGTTCACCACGTCGCCCATCACGGTGTACGAGCGCCGGTAGGGCGGTCCGATGTCGCCGGCGAAGACGGGCCCCCTGTGGGTACCGACGCGCAGCGTCAGGCCGCGGCCGCCACTCAGGATCGATCGCAGGGCGCGGACCATGCGCTCGCTGTCGTCCTCGTGAGAGACCGGAGCGCCCGCCACGAGCACGATCTTCCCGCCGTCATCGTCGATGTCGGTGCCGACGATCGTGATGCCGTGCTCGTTGGCCGCGGCCTGGGCCGAGGTGACGAGCTCGTCGAGGAGACGGGCCACCTTCTCCTCGCCGCCGGCCTGCACGAGCTCGTCCGTGCCGTCGAAGTGAACGAAGGCAACCGTGACCT
This sequence comes from Actinomycetota bacterium, assembly GCA_030838265.1. Taxonomy (GTDB): domain Bacteria; phylum Actinomycetota; class Acidimicrobiia; order Acidimicrobiales; family BP-101; genus BP-101. Next base: position 3,296 of record JAUTXA010000123.1, read on the forward strand.
GACGGTGCTCGGGTTCGGCTCCGCCCCCGAGGACGTGCTCGCGGATGGCATGGGGCACGAATTGCCTCGACGGCTGGGCGGCCGACGGAGGGCCGGCCGGCGCGGCGACGGCCCTGGGTTGCGAGCGCAGCAAGCGCCCGGGACCGAGGGCGTCGCCCACGTTCGACGGCGTGAGACAGGCCGCGGTGGCGGGCGAGATGACGATCTGACCGGCTGAGGCCGCGCCCTCCATGGCCACGACGGTCGAGGCCTCCGGCCCCACGACGAAGAGCTCGCGGTGAGACCGACCGACGAGGAACAGCGGGATGGCCCCGCTGTGCACGCCGGCCGTCATCTTGAGCCGTACGCCACCAGCCGACGTCGGGATCGAGCCCAGCCGCCGCAGCGCGCCGCGCATGTCCCACGCGGCCCGCGCGCCGCGCCGGGCATGGTGCTCTCCGCCGAACAGCAGCAGCATGGCGTCGCCACCGAACTTCAACAGGCTGCCCCCCATGGCATAGGCCAGGGCCAACAGCTCGGCGAAGGTCGAGCCGATGACCTCGGAAACCTCCTCGGCCCCGACGCGCCCCAGCCGAGCGAGCCGCTCCGACATGGCGGTGAATCCCGAGAGGTCGACGAAGACGAGCGTCGAGTCGACGACCTTCCACGACGGGCCCTCGCCCCCGTCCCCCCACTCCTGGAGGAGCCGGGGAACGTAGGGCGAAAGGGCGGCGTCGGTCATGTCGTGAACTTGAAGTCGGCGGTGTGGAACGTGCCGTCGTCCAAGGCGAGGACGAACCGACGGCAGCTGTTGGCCCAACTGCTGCTCGTCGACCAGTTGTAGTGGTACGTCGTGCCGTCGATGCCCAAGCCCGACCCTGCGGTGGTCGTGGCTGCCGAGCTGGTGGGCGCACCCGTTGCGCAGTTGATGGCGTACGAGGTGACAGAGGTGACCACGCTGAGAGACGTCATGTAGGCGCCCGACCCATCCGTCAGCTGCCACTTCATGGGAATGGTGCGCCCGGCGTTGGCCACGTTCACGGTTGGCGCGTTCGATATGCCGTTCAGGTAGCCGATGAAGTTGTATCCCACCGTGTAGCTGATCGTTGTCGTCGAGGTGTTCCCGGCCGCGTCGGAGGCGACGACCTGGAATGTCTTGAGGCCCTTGCTCGAGGTGTCGAGGGCGGATCCGTTGGCGACCGTTCCGACGCAACTAGCCAGGCCGGACGCTGCGTCCCGACACGTGTAGCTGGCCGTGACGGGCTGGTTGAGCAGATAGCCGCCGCCGTTGACTGGACTGGTGACGATGGCCGTCGGCGCGTTGGGGTCGACGGGCACGACCGCCGAGCCCGTGACGAGGGAGTTGGTGGTCGAGTCGAGGCCCCGGAACTGCAACACGTGGATGCCGTCCGTCGTGAGGGTCAGGGTGCCGGAGTAGGGGTTGAACGTGGATCCGTCGACACTGACCTCGATGCGGTCGGCCCCAGTGATGTTCACCGCCGCCTGGAGGTACCAGCCGTTGTTGGCCGCGGTCGGCGCGCCGTTGATGACGGCGTGGAGCCCGTTCGCCGGTTGGGCCGGGATGGTCACCGCTGTGTAGAGCTGGCCCTTGTTCGAGCTGAGGCCAACGTTGCCGGCGCTGTCGACAGCCTGGGCGAACCACTCGACCTGGGTGCCGGTGATGACGGCGCCGCCGGTCCAGGTGCCGCCGGCGGCGGGGCCGATGAGGTCGACGCTGCGCCACGAGCCGCTGGCGTCCTTGAAGGTGGCCACGACTCGCTTGAGGGTGGTGCCCCCTTGAGGCGAGGCGCTCACGTTGAAGGTGGCCGCCGCTCCCACCACGGCGCTGGTCGCCGAGGCGATGGCTGGTGGCGTCCAGCTCGAAGAGGTCGAGTAGAAGACCCGGGCATCGACCGACGAATAGAGCCGTTCGGTGCCGATCGTCCTGCCGTTGCTCGAGGGATCTGACTTGAACCGGGCGGGGACGAGCACCAGCTGGTCCCGGAGCCCGTTGGGTCCGAGGGCTGAGGTCACGTGCTGGATGGCGGTCGGGAAGATGATGTCGCCGAACTGGCGCTCGGGCGATGCGCCCATGGCATCGACCACCGGTCGCTCGAGCCACGGGTCCCAGCCGCTGGTGTCGCTCGAGGTCAGGGCGGTGATCAAGGCGCCATGGGCCCGGCCCGCGGCCTGGGTGACGTCGACGGTCAGCTGGGGCTGGACGGGCCGGTTGTGGGTCGACCGCAGCCCGCCCACGACGGGGTAGCCATCAGTGGTGGTGAGGGCGGCCGGGCGGTAGAAGCTGCCGTTGGTGGCGTCGGTGACCTGCGTGTAGGTCGGCGCGGCGTGCACTGTGCTCGACTGCAGGCCGGTTGCCGGGTCGAGGCTGGCCGTCGGCACCGCCGGTGCGGCGGGCAGGGCCGCCGGGGTGGTGAAGGTGGCGCCGGGCAGGCCATAGAGCTCGGCCTGCATCAGGGTCTTCTCGTCGTAGACGTCGAGCACCCCAGCGTTGGCCACGTAGGACTGCTTGGCGTCGCGCAGGGCCTGGCCGATGGGCCGGGTGCCGAGGTTGTCGGCGAAGCGGCTCATCAGCTCCTCGCTGAGGGCGATCGTGGCGGTGGAGCCAAGGCCGTAGCCCGTGTTGGCCACGAGCGAACCGCCCCGGCTGGCCACGGTCTGGGCCCAGTCGGTGATGGCCGGCGTGGGCGCCGAGGTGAGGACGGCGTCGGGCAGCTGCAGCCCGACGTGGCAGCCCACGCTGAAGACGAGGCGGCGGTCAAGCGAAGGGCCGGCGGCCAAGTCCTGCGAGGTGTAGAGACCGGCGGCGGTGGTCTCGGCCGGCGGCAGGGTGCGCGACGGGTCCGAGTGGCCGTTGAGAGAGATCACGTCGGGTGTGGCACCCGTGTTGATCTGGTTGACCAGGGCGCTCTTGTCCCACGCCGCGTCGGGCGGGGTGACGAGGTGCTTCACCCCGGTGACCTTGGAGGCCAGGGTGTTCTGCACCTTGGTCGCGCTGTCGGCGAGGAAGTCGTACCCCGTCGTCAGGGCCGTCGTCGGGTTCACCTTGCCCTTGGCGGTGATGTAGCTGGTGATGGTGCCGGTGATGTTGGCCGGGGTCTCGACCAGTCGGCTCACGGCCACGTCCTCGACGTAGAGGAAGCGGCCGGCGAGGGCCACCGGGTCAAAGTCGCCGTAGGGGGCGTCGGTCGCCATCCGGCCCGTGGCGCTGGCGCCGGCCAGCGAGCTCGCGCCACCCGTGATGGCCGCCAGCTCGGCGGCGAAGTTGCGCTCGCTGGCGTCGACCTCGGGGTCGATCACCTTGGCGAAGGGGATGATCTCGTCGTTGCCGACCACGACGACGTTCTGGATGCCCGAGCGGTTGACGCCCGCGGCGCGGTCGACCGTGGCGTTGATGGCGCGCACGACGTTGTTGGCCAGGGCGGCCGAACCGGGGTTCTGGTCCCACGCCTGGAAAGCGGTCTGGGTGGCGGCGTCCTTGTCGACGTCGACGACGGCGCCCTTGATGACCGGCCCCACCGTCGCGTCGTTGATGAGAGAGGTCAGCGCGGTGTTCACGCTGGTGGCGGCGGCCGCGCCGTACACGGCCGACAGTCGCGACGATGCGCTGATGAACACGGTCTTGGTCCCGGCTGCGATCGCCGGCACGGTGCCGGTGGCGTAGCTGAAGGTGAAGCGGCGCGGCGTCACGGGCACCGTCACGGGGGCCGTGGTGCGCACCCGCAGGCTCCAGGGTGCGACGCTCCACGCCCCGTTGTATCCGGCGACCTCGATGACGAACTTGCCGGATCCGCCGGGCGAGACGAACTGCACGACCTCGTTGGCGGTGCCCCGGTTCTGGGAGACGCCGGCCAGGGCGAGGGGCTGGCAGACGCCGCCCGCCGTGACGCACGCCGAGGTGTCGACGTCGTTGCGCAGGTCGGGCTGCAGCGCGGTGTCGGTGTCGTTGACCCGGCTCTTTTCGTCGCCGAGCGAGCTGATCGGACGGCCCGTCACCTGAGCCCGCAATGGCGTCTCGGAGGACTGCACGTTCAGCGGGTAGAAGACGCTGAGGTCGGCATCGACCGGCAGGTGGCCGAGGTTGACCGAGACGATGGTGCCCGCCTGCTGGGCCGCCGTCGGAAGGGTGAGCCCGTAGAAGTGCTTCTCACTGGGGCTGGCCGTGTGGCCCAGGTACAGGGTGTCGGTGGCCATGGCCGAGGCCAGATCGGCCGTGCGGTTGGCGGCCGGGTCGGTCACCGAGACGAAGCCGGCGGGCGCGGCGATGGCCGTCGTGTAGGGCGAGCCACCGTCGGTCAGGCGGGCCGAGGTGATGGGGAAGGTCCCGAGGGTGAACCCGGGCCGGGTGTTGAAGTCGAGCTGGAGGGTTCCGCCCGGCGCCAACGTGCCGTTCAGTCGCCAGGTGAGGATCTGCCCGTTCACCGACGGGTCGGCCACCGCGCTCCGTCCTGCCCCCAGGTCGGCGTAGCTGGTGCCGGCGATGCCGGTGAACAGAGGCGGCAGGGTCACGGTCATCGTCGGGTTGGTGACAGCCACGCTCGAGGTGCTGTGGAACAGGGCGTGGTAGTGCACCACGGTCTGGCCCTGGCCGAGGGCGAGCTGGGCCAGCGGGATCAAGTCGTAGGGCTGGTCCGAGAGGTTGAGGAAGCCGAAGCCGATCTCACCGAGCTGCATGGCGGCGACCGCGGGGCTGGCGTCGATCAGGGCGCCGAGGGTGGGCCCGGCGATGACGGCACCAAGCCGCTCGGCGTCGGCCAGGTTGCCCGTCGTGCAGCTGACCTTGGCGCAGTCGAAGAAGCGGGTCGGGTCGCCGGTCGACGACAGGGCCGTCGCCCCGAGGTCCTGCTTGGCCAGGTTGGTGATGCTGGTGAGGGGGATCAGCCGCAGCGGCGCGTCGTTGGCCAGGCGGATGTTGCTCAGGGCCAGGGTGGCGAGGGGCACTGGGCCGTCGGCGTTGACGCTGCCGAAGCTGACGCCGCCGAGAGCCAGCTCGAAGGGCGAGGCGCTCAGGCCGGTGCTGGTGTTGGGACGGGCTTGGTCGGCACCGCAGCTGGCGTGGCCCTGGTTCTGGAGCCGGGCGCACCAGCCGGCGTCGCTGCTGGCGAGGCTGATGTCACTGAGCGGCGTTTTTCCCAGCAGCAGGGCCAGGTAGGGCACGCTGCCCAGCACCGAGTTGTTCGAGGCCGCGAAGTTGAACAGGTCCTCGATCTTCAGCTGCTGGTAGCCCGCCGGGTTCTGGGTCATGACCTGGCGCAGGGTCACGCTCTGGAGCGGCAGGTTGGCGAGGGGAGAGCCGGCCAGGATGGTGGCCCATCCGCCGGCCGTGGTGATGGGCAGCTGCGACAGCGGGATGGTGCCCAGCGACCCGAGCGGGAGGTTGCCGATCGTCCCGAGACTGCCCAGCGGAAGGTTGCCGATGGTGCCCAGCGACCCGAGCGGGAGGTTGCCGATCGTCCCGAGGCTGCCCAGTGGAAGGTTGCCGATGGTGCCCAGCGACCCGAGCGGGAGGTTGCCGATCGTCCCGAGGCTGCCGAGGGGCAGGTTTCCGGCGGTGGCGACAGCCGGCGACTTGGGCTGCAGCGGCAGCTGGGCCAGCGGGATGTTGTCGGGGGTGAAGGGGACCGAGGTCTCGTCGGCGCCGATGGTCAGCGTCCCTGAGGGGAAGGCGCCCTTGCCCGACAAGGGGACGGTGATCGTGGCGCCGAAGGCATTCGAGGCGATGTTCAGGTTGGTGGCGTAGTCGACGAGGTCGAGCGGCGCGAAGGAGACCTTGACCGCGCACGATGCGCCCGGCGCCACGCCGGCGCTGCTGATGCACGTGGTCGACTCGACAGGGAAGGTCGTGCCGTCGACGGTCGAGACGTCGGTGACGTAGAGGTTGCCCGGGCTGGACGAGGCGTTGGTGACGGTGATGGTGGTCGTGGCGCTCTTCTGGTCGACGATCTGGTCGGCGAAGCGGACGCTCACGGGCGCCACCGTCGCGGTGGGGGCGACCATGACGATGCTGTGGCGGTCGCCGGTGGCCACGCCGATGGCTGTCGTGATGCCGTTGGCCAGGGTTGGCGTGGCGGTCGAGCCGAGGGGGACGGAGTAGCCCAGCTGGCCCGAGCTGCCGGCGCCCCAGCTGGCGACCCGCCCGCTGGCCAGCAGGGCCAGGGTGTGATCACCGTGCGAGGCGACGCTCGTCACCCCGGCCACCACGGCGCTGGCCAGGGGCGTGGGGGTGACGTCGTTCGTGCCCGAGGCCGCGGCGCGGCCCAGCTGGCCCAGCCCGTCCTCGCCGAAGGTCCAAACCTGGGCCGTCCCGGTCGCGGTTCGCGCCAGGACGACGGAGTGGTTGGCGCCGGCGGTGACCGCGGTGGCGGTCACGTCGCGGAGACGGGCGCTCCCCGGCGTGTTCCGGCCCGACAGCACGGGCACTGGGCTGCTGAAGGTCCTGGTGTCGGGGTCCCCGAGCTGACCGGACGCGTTGTTCCCCCACGCCACGACCTGTCCGCCGGCGATGGCCAGGCTGTGGTTGCTGCCGGCCGCGATGTCAGTGACGTTGTCGGGAAGGTTGTTGGTCGTGAGCACACTGCTCATGCCGACCTGGACCGGCGTCGGGCTGGGGACATAGGTGCTGTTGCCCAGCTGGCCGTAGAGGTTGGAGCCCCAGGCGAAGATGGTGGCGCCGGAGCCGTTGCCGACGAGGGCCAGCGAGTGGCCCTGCCCGGCGGCCACCTTGGTCACGCCACTGAGGCCGGCGACGGGCGCCGGTTGGAACGGGATGGCGGTTGGCGAGCCGAGCTGGCCAGAGCTGTTGTCGCCCCACGCGTAGACGGTGCCGCCCACGACGGCCAGGCTGTGGGAGGCGCCGGCTGCGATGGCGGTGACCCGCCCGGGAAGGGTGACCTGGCGAGGTGTGGTCTGGTTGGCCGAGGGTGCCAGGGCCGACGTCTGGTAGCCGAGCTGTCCGAGGCTGTTCGAGCCCCACGACCACACGGTGCCGTCGTCGAGCAGGGCGAGGGTGTGGGCGGCGCCGCCCGCCACCGTTGTCACCTTGTTCAAGCCGACCGTGGCCAAACCAGAGGCGCCGGGTGTGGCGCCGAGCTGACCCGAGGTGTTGTCGCCGAAGGCCTGAGCCGAGCCCAGCGGCAACGCCGCGGCCGAGGCCGGCGCGATCAACGCCAGCGAGGCCGCCACGATGGCGACGACCAAGGCAAAGACGCGAGCGGTCAGAGTCGAAGCCAACCGCGACGCGGTCCCGTTCCCCATGTGAAGCCCCCCCAGGTTTCAGTCGATTGCGCGCCCCAGCGCGCTCGAGGTCATGGTGACGGATAACTAGTCACTCGTCACCATGACATCGGTCACCCAGCGTGGCCCCGCCCCTCATGCTCCCGGCGCTCGTCATCGGGTAGGAACTCACGATGACCAGAGGCGAGCTGAGGAGGCCGGTCCGCCGCGCCCTCGTCGTGTTGGCCGCCTACGTGGTGCTCGAGTATCTGGTCCTGCCTCAGGTCGCGGGCGCAGGCCAGGCGATCCATCTGCTCTCGCGGGTGTCGCTCGCCCTTCTCGTCGCAGGGGTGGCGCTCGAGGCGGCGGCCATCGCCGCCTATGCCGAGCTGACGCGGAGCCTGCTGCCTCGACCCGACCGTCCCAGCCGCTTCACCACCTTGCGCATCAACCTCAGCACCCTTGCTGTCAGCCACGTCGTCCCTGGGGGTGGGGCGGCAGGCGGGTCGCTGGGCTTTCGCCTCCTGACGCGCCAGGGAGTGCCGGGCACCGAGGCCGGCTTCGCCCTCGCCCTGCAGGCCGTGGGCTCCGCGGTCGTGCTCAACCTCATCCTCTGGCTGGGCCTGCTCGTCTCCATCCCGGGACGGGCCTTCAGTCCCCTCTATGCCGCCGCCGCTCTGATCGGCGCCCTGGTCCTCGGCGCCTTCGGCGCCTCGGTGCTGCTCCTCACGCGCGGCGAGGAGCGGGCGTCACGAGGGATGCGGTGGGTGGCCCGCCACCTCCCCTTCCTCTCCGAGGACGCAGTCCACGCCCTCGTCCATCGCCTCGCCTTCCGCCTCCGTGAGCTGGCGGCCGACCGCCGTCGCTTGGTGCGGGCCCTGAGCTGGGCGGGGGCCAACTGGGTGCTCGACGCCGCCTCGCTCTGGGTCTTCCTGGCTGCGTTCGGCCACCGGCCCTCGGTGCCCGGGCTGATCGTCTCGTTCGGCTTGGCCAACGTCCTCGCCGCCATCCCCATCACTCCGGGCGGCCTCGGCGTGGTCGAGGGCGTCTTGGTGCCGAGCCTGGTCGGCTTCGGCACGCCGCGGGGCGTCGCCATCCTCGGGGTGATCGGCTATCGCCTCGTCAACTTCTGGCTTCCCATCCCGCTCGGCGGGCTCTCGTACCTCTCGCTCCGAGTCGGCTCGGGGGCCCGGGCCGACGAGCTCCGGAAGGTCACCGAGGAGTCGATCGACCAAGCCGAGGCGCCGCGGGAGTGGGCCGAGCGCCACGGCCTCCAGGTGCCGCGCCGACCTCAGCGATAGTCGGGCGGGTCCCAGTCGGCGAACAGGTCGGGCAGGTCCTCGCTCACCTTCATCGGGAACTCGGCCGGCCGCTTCTCGAGGAACGAGGTCACGCCCTCGGCCACGTCAGCCGACTGGCCGCGGATATAGATGCCGCGGGAGTCGACGCGGTGAGCCTCCATGGGGTGGTCGAAGGTGAGGCCCCGCCACAACATGCGGCGGCTCAGGGCGACTGACACTGGAGCCGTGCCCTCGATCATCTCCCGGGCCAGGTGGCGGGCGGCGCCGAGCAGGTCGCTGGGCGAGTGGACGCTACGCACCAGCCCGTTGTCGTGCGCCTCGTGGGCGTCGAAGACC
>JAUTXA010000129.1 GCA_030838265.1 Actinomycetota bacterium
CGGGAGACAGGGGTCGGTCCGTGGCCCGGGCCAGCATGTCGGCCGCCGCCAGCCCCGCCCGCAGCGAGCTCCCGGCCACCGACCCGGCCGAGGTGCCCACAACGATGGCGGCCCGCCTTGGGTCCCATCCCGTGACGTCGGCCAGAGCGGCGAGCACCCCAGCGTGGAAGGCACCGCCCGCCACACCCCCGGCACCGAGCACGAGTCCGACGCGAGAGGGTGCCGGGGCCACACGCCGACCGTAGTTGCACTAAGCACTGCGCCGATGAGGCGTCGGGTGGGATGGATCGAGCTGCTGCGGTTCCTGGCCGCAGTCCAGGCCTTTCTCCTGGCCCTGGCCGCCTTCGCCCTGAGCGACGTCGAGGCTGCCGGGTTCACGATCCTGACCGTGGCCGTGATCCTGCTCACCTACTGGCGACGCGGCGTCGCAGGCACCGTCGCCTTGGGCCTGTTGTTTGTCGACGTCACCTACTGGATGGCGCCGGGCTGGATCAGCAACCTGCGCCACCACGAGCGGGTGGCCGCGTCGGTGGCGCCGGCACTACTCGCCACCGTGGCCGTATGCGGCATCGCCACCGCGGGACTTCGCCTGATACTGCGCCCCGATCGGGCCGACCGGGCCGACGCTCGTCCTGCGGCCGTCGTCGTGGCCGTCGTGCTGGCTCTCGCCGCCGCCGTCACGCTCGTCCGCAGTGGCTCGGGCCAGTCGGATCGGGCTCGGCCGGGTGACGTCACCCTCGTCATGCATGGCGTGAAGTTCGCGCCGTCTGCGCTGCGAGCCTCCTCGGCCGTCGGCGTCGAGGTGACCAACCACGACCTGTTCTGGCACACCTTCACGGTGAAGGGGAAGGGCATCAATGTCCGCGTCCCCGTCGGCGGACACCGCCGGACCTCTTTGAATGGCCTGGCCCCGGGTCGCTATCGCTTCTACTGCCGTATCCCGGGCCACGAGTCGGCCGGCATGAAGGGAACCCTCGTCGTCACGCCTTAGGCGATGCCTGTTTGGCGACGAGGGCGTGGATGTTGGCCCGCTCGCCCTCGGTGACGGTCGGGTCGACCACCCGGTGTGCTCCGACCGTGCGGAGCTCGGCGGCGGCCGCCGGGCCGTCGACCCTCCGGAGGAAGCTGCCGGTGAATAGCTTCTGCCCGGCGCGGCCCACCAGGCGCTCGACCCGGCGACCGGGGATCTCGGACGTCCACATCAGCACCCAGGTCATCGCCAGGTCGGTGGCGGCCCGTCCCCTGATCGAACCGGTCCAGTCGATGACGACGGGCCCGTCGGGGCTCAGCATCACGTTGAGCGGGTGCAGGTCGAGGTGGACGACCGTCGTGCCCTCCCCCAACGGGGCTTCCAACCACTCAGGAGCCGTGATGGCATGGAGCCGCTCGTGCAGCTCGGCGAGCAGCGCAGCCTGGCGGAACACCGTCCAGGGCCTGCGCGTGACGGCGGCGAACATCGATGGGCCCTCGACCCGCTCCATCACCATGTCGGGTCCATCGGCATCGAACACCTCCGGGACTGGGAAGCCCTGTCCTCGCAGGTAGGTCATGAGCCGGGCTTCGCGCTCGGTGGTGAGGTCGACGAGGTAGTGACGGCGGACGCGTCCGTTGCCCATGTCGTAGACCTCGGCCGTGCGACCGGCAGCGATGAGGCGCTCGGTCATCGCGGCAGCAGCCCGGCGACGAGCACGTCGACGACGGTTGCCCGGGCCAGTGAGTCGTCGACGTCAGACGTGTCTTGGTCACCGTGGCGGTGGCGGGCGAACCAGGCTTGAGATTCGTTGATGAGGCGGGCGGTCGTCGCCGCGTCCGGCACGGCGCGCAGATGGCCGCTGGCAATTCGGCGCTCGAGGTACTCGGTGAGCTTGCGCAGCCCAGGACCGCGGGTCTTGGTGAAGAAGGCATCGTAGAGCTCGGGCAGGTCTTGGGCCGAGCCCTCGACCAGGCTCTGGAAGTGGCGGCTGGCGGCCGTCCGGTCGAAGAAGTCGCCGATGATGCCCGCCAGCTCGGCGGCCGCGTCGTCAGGCTCGTCGACCTTGAGGGCGGCGGTGAGCAGGCTGCCTCGACGGATCGCGAGCGCGCCGCGTCGAGCAGCGTCACCGATCGCTCCGGCCGGCGGCGTCGGGATCGGGAGATCCGACGCGTCCGGCCGCTCCTCTCCCGCCGGACTGGTGGCGAGAAGGCAGGCGAGGAACAGCGCCTCCTTGCTCTCGACGTAGTTGTAGAGGTTGCCGGCCGACACGCCGCAGGCTTTGGCCACGTCGGCCATCTGGGTGCGCCGGTAGCCCTTGGTGGCGAAGACGCGAGTCGCCCGCCTGAGGATGGTGGCGAGCCGCATGTCGGGACTTGACACTGCCATGCCCAAAAGTTATGACTGAATCATTCATTCAGTCAACCCTGCGCCCGACGACGCCCTCGCTGCCGGGCCCCTGATGCCCCTGGCGACGCGAGCCGTGCTGGTCGTCGCCGCCCTCGCCAGCGTTGTGCTCCTCGCCGTGGCGGCCCGCTACGGGTGGCACCGCGACGAGCTCTACTTCCTCGAGGCGGGGAAGCACCTCGCCCTCGGCTACGTCGACCAGCCTCCGTTCACTCCCCTGCTCGCTCGGCTGGCGGACCTGATCGCCCCCGGCAACCTCTTCGTCCTCCGCCTCGCGCCGGCCCTCGCCACGGCCGCCACCGTCGTGTTCGGAGCCCTGTTGGCGCGCGAGCTGGGTGGAGCCCGGCGGGCCCAACTGCTCGCCGCCGGCGCGGTCGGCGGGTCGGGCTTCGTCCTCGGAGCCGGCCACCTCCTGGCCACCGCCACCTTCGACCTCATGACCTGGATGGCGATGCTCTGGCTCTTCACCCGGCTCCTGCGCACCGCCGCACCGCGATGGTGGGTGCCGTGGGGCGTCATCGCCGGGCTGTCGCTATGGAACAAGGATCTCGTCACCCTGCTCGTCCTGATTGTGGGAGTGACGCTGCTCGTCACCCGCCGGTGGCGGCTCCTCGTCAATGGCTGGATCGCGGTCGGCGCCGCCCTGGCCCTGGCCATCGCCCTACCGCAGCTGCTGTGGCAGGCCACCCACCATTGGCCCCAGCTCGAGATGGCGCGCGTCCTGTCGAAGCGTCTGGCCGGCGAGAACCGGACCCTGCTCGTCCCGTCGCAGCTCCTGCTGCTCTCGCCGGTCTTCGTGCCCCTGATGGTGCGGGGGTTCCGCGCCCTCTGGCGCTCGGCTGACTTCCGCCCGCTGGCCGTGGCCTGGCCCGTGGGGATGGTGGGCGCCTTCGTCACCGCCGGCCGCCCCTACTACGTCATCCCGCTCACCATCGTCCTGGTCGTGGCGGGTGTCGTCGCCACCGATCGGACCCGACCGGAGCAGCGCCTCGGGCGCTTGGTCATCGTCAGCGCCGTGCTCACCACCCTCGTCGCCCTCCCGATCATCCCCATCTCACTCCTGCCGTCGTCGCACTTCGCCGACGTCAATCAGGCGGTGGCCGAGACCGTCGGTTGGCCCCAGCTGGCCGACCAGGTCAAGGGCGTTGTGGCCGGCCTGCCCGCCGACGAGCGCGCCCACGTGATGATCCTCACCGGGAGCTACGGCGAGGCCGGAGCCATCGACTTGTTCGGGCCGAGCCGGGGACTGCCCCACGCCTTCTCACCCCACAACAGCTACTGGTACTTCCGTCAACCCGACGACGACCGCGCCACTGTCGTCGCCGTCCGCATGCTCCCCGACGAGCTAGCGCCGTTCTTCCGGGAGTGCGGTCAGGTTGGGCGCGTCGACAACGGTCTCGACGTCGCCAACGAGGTGCAGGGCGAACCCATCGTGGTGTGCCGGGGCCTACTCGAGCCGTGGGCTTCCACCTGGCCCCGGCTCAAGTTCCTGGCCTAGCCCGCCGAGCCGCGACTCAGCCTTCGGGCTGAAGCATCCCGATCACGTTGGCCTCGGTGTCGATGACGTAGGCCACGGTGCCCACGCCGGGGATGGGCATCTTGTCGAGAGCCAGCTGGCCCCCGAGCTCGAACGCCTTGGCCAGCGTGGCATCGAGGTCGTCGACCTGCACGGTGTTGACAGCCCCCACGATCGACGCACCGATGGCCGGCCGCTCACCGCTCCTCGGCAGGATGGCGCCATCGATGCCGGGCTCCCCTTCGGGTCCGGTCGAGAGCAGCCAGTACTCCTGATCACCGAAGCGGTTGACCTCCCACCCGAACACACCGGTGTAGAACCCGACCGCCCGCTCGGGGTCATCGGCGTGGATCTCGAAGTGCACCAGTCTTCCCATGGCCCAACCTTCTAGCATCCAGCCATGACCGAAGACGGAGTGATCAGCGCGTCAGCGGGCGATGTCGTCGTCCTCGTCGGCACCACCAAGGGGCTCTTCGCCCTGACCGCCAATGGCGAACGGAACACGTGGAAGCTCAGCGGGCCCTGGTTCCGGGGCGAGGAGATCTATGCCGCCACCCTCGACACGCGAGCGGGCCGCACCCGTCTCCTGGTCGGCGCCACCAGCTCGCACTGGGGACCCTCGGTGTACCGCTCCGACGACCTCGGGGCATCGTGGGTCGAGCCCGAGCCCCAGACCCTGGCCTTCCCCGAACACACCGGCGCGGCGGTGGCCCATGTGTGGCAGCTGCAGCCGGCCAGCGATGCCGAACCCGATGTGGTGTACGCCGGCGTCGAGCCCGCCGCCCTCTTCCGATCCGACGACGGTGGCGTGTCCTTCACCATGGACGAGAACCTGTGGGGCCACGAGCACCGGCCCCAGTGGCAGCCGGGCGGGGGCGGGCTCTGCCTGCACACCATCCTCCCGGACCCCGAGGGCGGGGACCGCCTGGCCATCGCCATCTCAGCCGCAGGCTTCTATCGCACCCTCGACGGCACGAAGTGGGAGGCAGCCAACGTCGGCATCCGGGCCCCGTTCCTCCCCGAGCCGACTCCGGAGTTCGGCCAGTGCGTTCACAAGGTCGACCGCCACCCGTCCCAACCCGACACCCTCTTCCTCCAGCACCACTGGGGCGTCTACCGCTCCGAGGACTTCGGCGGCCAGTGGACCGAGGTCGGGGCCGACGCCCTTCCCTCGACGTTCGGCTTCCCGGTCGTCGCCGACCCGAACCATCCGGGGACGGCCTACGTGTTGCCGCTGACGTCCGACCTGTTCCGCTGCACGCCGGACGGGCGCCTCCGCGTCTACCGCACCACCGACGACGGCCAATCGTGGGACGGGCTCGAGAAGGGGCTGCCCCAGGACAACGCGTGGCTCACCGTCCTGCGCGACGCCTTCACGGCCGACCGCCTCGACCCGGCCGGGCTCTACATCGGGACGCGCACCGGCGAGGTGTTCGGCTCACCCGACGCCGGCGAGTCGTGGCAGGAGCTGGCGCGCCACCTTCCGCCCGTGCTGTGCGTGAAGACGGCGGTCCTGCGCTGAGCGTCGTCGTCCACCTGGCCTCGGCGTTGCGGGCTCACGCCGGAGGCGCCGCCCACCTCGAGCTCGACGTGGCGCCACCTGTCACCGTCGCCGCGGTGGTCGATGCCATCGCCGCCGCCCACCCCGCCATCGGCCGTCGCTTGAGGGACGAGGCCGGAGTGATGCGCCGCCACGTCAACATCTTCGTCGGCGAGGACAACATCCGCGATCTCGACGGGTTGGCCACCGTGGTCCCCGAGGGCACCGAGGTCTCGGTGTTGCCCGCTGTGTCAGGCGGCTCCACAGCATGAAGTTCCGAGCGATAGTCGAGCTGGGGGGCAAGACCGCCACCGGCATACGGGTGCCGCCCGATGTCATCGATGCCTTGGGCGCCGGCAAGAAGCCGGCCGTCCGCGTCACCATCGGCAAGTTCACCTACCGCACAACCGTGGCGCCTCGAGGTGGCGAGTTCCTCCTCCCGGTGAGCGCCGAGAACCGGGCTGGCGCCGGGGTCGCTGCGGGTGACGAGGTGAACGTCGAGATCGAGGTCGACACCGAGCCCCGCGAGGTCACGGTGCCGACTGACTTCGCCAAGGCTCTGGCTGGCAATGCCGCGGCCAAGGCTCGGTTCGATTCGTTGTCGTACAGCAATCAGTCCCGCCACGTCCTGAGCATCGAAGGGGCCAAGACGTCCGAGACCAGGCAACGTCGCATCGACAAGGCCGTTCGGGAGTTGGAAGCTCGTCTATGAAACAAGTTTCGCCGCCAGACCACTTGAGGAAGGCTCAACACCTGCCGCCCAACCGAGAGTGAGAGATCGATGGCCTGCGAACGCGCCGCCAGTTCAGCGTCGGCGCGAGCGCGACCTCGACGACGGTTCGGGCGGCCGGAGACCCACGAGGACGCGGGTGAGAACGTCTTTGATGCGACGGGCGATCTCGGCCCGATCGTCGGAGCGCGCCACTGACAAGGCGGCGGCGGTCATGCTGCCGAAGAGGAGCTGGGTCAACACCTCGACATCGTCGACATCGAGAAGGCCCTCGGCCTTGAGGGCGGCCAGCATGGCGCCGATGAGACCCATCTCGTAACGCTCGCCGTGCTGCCACCACTGCGTGAAGCCGAGTGCGGCCGGGCCCTCCTGGAAGCAGAGCCGCAGGTACACCGGGTCCTGGCAGCGAGCCAGGAAGACGTCGAGGCCGGCCGAGGCTCCGTCCCAGACATCGGTGTGACGGGAGGCTTCGGCCACGATGGCGTCGCACGTCGACTGAGCCGACTCGGTCAGCACCTCCTCGAAGAGCGCCTGCTTACCCGCGAAGTGGTGGTAGACCGCCCCCTTCGTGACCCGGCACTCGGCCGCCACCGCGTCGAGAGATGTGGCCGCGAACCCGTCGCGGGCGAAGAGCTCGGTGGCCGCGTCGAGCAGGGCGCGCCGCGTGGCATCGGAGTACTCGTCCCGACGACTGCGCACCGTCTCCATCAGCCCAACGTACCGGGTGTGACCTTCTTCACGTAGACAACCTACTCCC
>JAUTXA010000144.1 GCA_030838265.1 Actinomycetota bacterium
TGACCACGCTCGACTGGCCGACGCAGTCGAGGCGGTTGCTCGTGCCGGCGGGGCAGAGAGGGTAGGCCTCGTCCGGGTCGATCAGGATGGCCCGATAGAGCCCCGGTGTCGACGACGCGTTCTGGGCCAGCTCGAAGCTGAACCCGGTCTGCGAGTTGGCATCTCGGTGGACCAGCACCGGCACCGTGTCGAGGGCGGGGATGAAGAGCGGAAGGCTGGTCACCGTGTTCTGGGGTGTCAGCGTCACGCCGCTGGCCTGCAGGTAGGCGTTGATCGCCGTGCACAGGCCGGCGGCCACGCTCGGGTCGCACATGTCGATCGTGCTGCTGAGGCCCATGATCGCCAGCGGCTCGCCGGAGTCGGCGGCAGAGTTCAGCACGTCGTTGTAAGTGGGACCGGTGCCGTCGGGCGGCGACCCGAAGAAATCCTGCATGTCCTTGATCTGCTGGCCGGCGGCGTCGACGCACCACGCGGCCGGCTTCTGCGGATGGTTGCTGCTGTCGGTCGTGTTGCAGTCGGCGGCGTCGTAGTTGCCGCTCGGGTCCTCGGCCTTGAGCTGCTGGGCGACGACTTGGTTGACGGCTTGGTTGGCCATGCTGTTGAAGCCGTACGCGGCATCGATCATCTGCTTCTGCGTCGACGCCGGCACGTTGTTCACCGTGTCGATGATGGCGGCCAGCTTCTGGGAGACGGTGCAGGCGGCGCGACGCTGACCGGCGGTCACTGTCAGGTCTCCGTTGTGACAGGTCGTCGGGTCGGCGACGGCGTTGTCGAGATCGGCGTTGCGGCAGGTGTCGGTGGTGGCCCCGGCTTGGACGGTTGCCGTGCCCGAGAGGGTGTTGGCCAGAGTGGCGAGCTGGCTGGGCAGGACGAACGGCGGCGTGGTGCTGACGGTCTGGTTCACCAAGGCCGCGCCCCGATAGCAGGCGCTGACACCTCCGACCACGGCCGGGGGGACGTCGAGCTGCTTGGGGATGGTGGGCACCACGATGGCGTTCTTGAAGGTCCTCCGGGCCAGGGCCTGCTCGGAGAAGGTGAAGTCACCCTCCTCACCCGCGTTGGCCCAGTTCGGCACCCAGGGCACCTCGATCGAATGGGAGATGATCGAGCGGACCCGGGGCGACAGGGTGGTTGGAAGCATCGACGCCAGGTTGATGCCACTCCCGCACAGCTGCTGCCCGCTGGCCGGGCCGAGGTCGATGGTGCAGAGGCCTGGGACCGAGGTGAGGAATGCGGCCCCCACGAGCTGCTCGATGCTGCTGGTGATGGGCTGGACCGAGCTGTAGACGCCGTTCGTGTAGTCGACGCCGGTGGCGGCCCGGGCGTAGGCGTAGCCGGCCAGATCGACCATCTGCTGGGGCATGGCGGTAGCCAGGGCGTGGGCCACCGCCGCGCTACGGGGCACGTGCTGGGCGGCGAGCATGTTGGCCAGCTCGGCCTCGTTGAACGGGCACCCCGTGGCCGAGGGGTTGACGATGCACGCCGCCTGGTCGGGAGGGGTCACCTTGCCCGGCACGGCGTTGGTCACGGCCTGGTACTGGACGCCGATGTTGTGGAGCTCCTGACTGGCAGTCGTGCTGACCGAGTTGAAGCAGTTGGCCTGGTTCACGAGGCACTTCTGGAGCTCGTAGGCGCCGGTCGACTCCATCTCCGGACGGATGTACACCCGCTCGGGATGGTTGGCGGGGAAGGCGCCAGGGGTTCCCTGCGGGCAGACCGGGGTCTTGGGACCGGACGCGTCGAGAGCGAAGTTGCGCGACATGCGGGCCCGGCCGCTGGCGTATTGCGCCTGAGCTACGTCACAACCCTGGTGCCACGGTCCGAACAAGTCGTTGAGGTTCGAGATCGGCCCCAGATTGAGCTGCTGGGCGATGCGGCGAGACACACAGTCCTGGGTCTGTGCGATCTGGTAGTACGCGCCGGCGACCGAGTAAGGCGAGCTGGGGGGCGTCGTGGTGGGCGACGTCGGAGGAACCGTCACCGGCGGGGCAGTCACGGGCGGAAGGGTGACGGGCGGCGCGGTCACCGGAGGGGCAGTGACGGGCGGAGCAGTCACCGGGGGCAACGTGACGGTGGGTTGGGGAGTGGTGACGCTCGGCGTGGTGGTGCTGGCTACCGAGCAGGCGATGTTCGCCGGGTCCTTGAGGCCGGGCGGGAGGGCCGGCGGGAACGAGGCCGGGACGTCAGGTACGCCGGACGCGGTCGGGCGACCGAGGTTGGGTTGGCTCGTGGCCGCGGCCAGGGCGCTGAGCTCGGCAGCCCGTTGGGTCTCGTCAGCCGTGGCCCGCACCACGGCGCCCCCGATGCCAAGGGCGGCGAAGACGACCAGGATCGGGAGCACCATGGCGGTGAGGATCAGGGTGACGCCGCGTTCGTCGTCGTCGCGACGCACCCATTTGATGATGATTCTCACGGTTCCCCTTGCTGGCATCGGTGAGCCCCGCTCTCCCCGCGAAGTTTGTCCGTTGCGGGCAACACACTCCATAGCCCAGCTACGTCCTTGTCTGGTGACATTGTCGGGTGGGGGACGGGTGGCCTCCATGGTCAGTTCGGGCCATTTACATATGGCCCGAACGGACTAGTTACCGGGAGCGGCAACCGGTCGAGCGGCGCGGAGCGGCGCTCGACGCAGGAACTCGTCGAGGTCCTGGCGTCGGTAGAGGCGGTGGGTGGCAGGGTGCTGCGGCGCCTTGCCGACCACCGTGCCGTCGGCGGCGGTGCCCCAAAAGCCCTCGTAGACCTGGCCCGCTCGGTGCGGGTCAGGGATCTGGTGGAGGCTGGGCTCGACGTCGATGCCGGAGGCCTGCCACGACGGCTCGTCGAGGAAAAGCACGACGTGGGGGCGGTGGATCGAACGGGCCCAGCTGATCCGCTCGACGTGGTCACCGACGTGGATCAGGCTCGAGAGGGCGAGGGCGCTGCTCATCGGGATGCCGGGCATCTCCAGCCCGAGGAGCAGGTGCACCCACCTGCGAGCCTCGGCCCAGAAGCCGAGGGGGTCGGGGTAGAAGAAGCCTTCGTTGGGCGCGCCGAGGGTCGGGGGCAGGTCACGCCACAACACCAAGGGGTCGTGCCACGTCGGCTCCTTGGTCGTGACCAGCAGCAGCCAGGCGTTCAGTGCGCTGGGGGAGTGGGACGGCCATCGCTCTCCCTGCCGCTCGATGTTCTTCCGGGCGCGCCGCGTGAGGCTGTGCGCGGCGGCCAGCCGATCCCCAGGATGTGACGAGTAGAGCCTCGGATCGGTCGAGATGACTGCGATGATACGGCCATGTTGGCGATTGGGCTCACGGGTGGCATCGGCGCGGGCAAGTCATCCGTTTCGCGCCGGTTGGCGGCGCGGGGGGCGGTGATCGTCGATGCCGACGTCATCGCCCGGCAGGTGGTCGAGCCGGGTCAACCCGCTTTGGCCGCCATCGTCGAGCGGTTCGGTCCCGAGGTCCTGACCGACGACGGGAACCTCGATCGGCCCAAGGTGGCTGGCCTCGTCTT
>JAUTXA010000170.1 GCA_030838265.1 Actinomycetota bacterium
CCTCTTTGCCTCGGCCGAGCCCCTGAAGCCGGCCACCCCCGCGGCCCGGGCCTACCTGGCGGCATGGGATCGAGGCGACTACACGGCCATGGCCGCTCGGGTCGAGAAGCCGCCGGCTGACTTCGCGGCCCGCCACCAGCAGCAGACCGGAAGTCTCAATGTCTCGTCGTCGAAGCACACTCTGGGTCCGTTGCAGGCCGTCGACGGCCAGGCGACGGCTTCGTTCACGGCCACCCTCGAGCTGGCCGGTCTCGGCACCTGGAGCTACGAGGGTTCCCTTCGCCTCCACCGCTCCGAGAACGTGTGGCGGGTGGAGTGGACCCCGGCCACGATCCACCCTCAGCTCACCAGCCGCCTGTCGTTCCACCGCACCCGCACCCGCCAGCCCCGAGCCTCGATCCTGGCCGCGGACGGGACCGTCCTGGCCGACACCAAGGGGGCGAAGCTCCCGTCCTCTGAGGTCGGTGGCCACCTGGTGGGCCGCATCGGGCTCGTCACCGCCGACCTGCTCAAGCAGCTGGGCCCGTCCTACGCGGCAGGCGACATCGTCGGCCTCACCGGCCTCGAGCAGGCCCAGGAGAGGCAGTTGGCCGGCACGCCATCGGGCGACGTGACCCTCGTCAGCGAGGACGGGAAGGCGGCCGCCGTCCTCGACCACATCGGCGGCACGGCTCCCAAGACGGTGCAGACGTCGCTCGACCCTCGCGTCCAGCGGGCGGCCGAGTCTGCCCTCGGCCCCAACGGCCAGCCCGCCGCCCTGGTGGCCATCAAGCCTTCGACGGGCGAGATCCTGGCCGTGGTCAACCGGCCCATCGGCGGCTTCGGCCGGGCCCTGGCCGGCAAATACCCGCCGGGATCGACCTTCAAGGTGCTCACCGCCGCCGCCCTCCTCGAGAAGGGGATGAAGGGAGCCGACTCGGTGACGTGTCCGTCCACTATCACCGTGGGGGGCCGGAAGTTCTCGAACTTCGAGGGTGAGACGGCGGCCGGGCTCACCTTCCGCAAGGCCTTCGCCATCTCGTGCAACACCGCCTTCATCGGGATGGCGACGTCGAAGCTCAAGGGCTCCGACCTGCTGGCCAGCGCCGCCCTCTTCGGCTTCAACTCCGCGCCGTCGATCGGGATGCCGGCCTACGGCGGCAGCGTCCCCGACCCAAATGGCATCGTCGAGCTGGCGGCTACCGCCATCGGTCAGGCCAAGGTCCAGGTCAGCCCCATGCAGATGGCCAGCGTGGCCGCCGCGGTTGCCTCCGGCACCTGGCGACCGCCCACCTTGGTGGCCGGATCGGCGGCCAGCATCGGGCCCCGCGCCCTCCCCGAGCCGGTCGTCACCGGCCTGCGCGAGTTCATGGCCGCGGTCGTCCAGGGCGGGACGGGGACGGCGGCCGCTCTGCCCGGGGCGCCCGTCTCGGGCAAGACGGGCACGGCCGAGTTCGGCACCTCGAACCCGCCGCCGACCCACGCGTGGTTCATCGGCTTCCGCGGTGATCTGGCCTTCGCCGTGCTGGTCGAAGGCGGAGGCGTCGGTGGACGGGTGGCAGCGCCGCTGGCCCGCTCTTTCCTCAGCCGCCTCTGACCTCCATTACCGTCGGCCTCGATGCTGCCCGCCCGCACGCGCCTCGCCGTGGCTGCCGGTCACGCCGTCTCCCGCCTCTCGCGCGCGTTGGGCAAGGGGGCCGGCGCATCGGTGGGGGGCAAGACCATCCTGGCTCTCGACAAGGGCGCCATCGCGGCTATGGCCGCCGGTCGTCCCATCGCCTTGGTGAGCGGCACCAACGGCAAGACGACCACCACTCGGCTGCTGACCGCCGCCCTGTCGACCGTCGGCGAGGTGGTGGCCAACGCGGGGGCAAACCTGCCGTCGGGGGCGGCCATCACCCTGGCCGACGCCCCCCCTGGGCGCCGGGCTGTGCTCGAAGTCGACGAGAGCCACCTGCCCGCCATCGCGGCGGCGACCGAGCCCGACCTGGTGCTGCTCCTCAACCTCTCGCGCGATCAGCTCGACCGCGTCGGTGAGGTGCGGATGATCGCGGCGCGCTGGCGGCAGATGGCCGCGACGCTGTCGGGCGCCACGGTCGTGGCCAACGCCGATGACCCGCTCGTGGCGTGGGCCGCCATGGCCGCGCCCAAGGTGGTGTGGGTGGCCGCCGGCCAGCCCTGGGTCGCCGATGCCACCAGCTGCCCGAGCTGCAGCGAGCCGATCCGCTTCGCCGACGGTGGTGGCTGGGTCTGCTCGACCGGCGACCTGCGCCGTCCCGACATCGATCGGACGATGCTGGGCGACGACACCGGCCTCCGTCTCCCCGGTCGGGCCAACCGGGCCAACGCCACCATGGCCCTGGCCGCCGCCGCCGTGGCTGGGGTCGACGAGGAGAAGGCCCTCGCGGCCATGGCCGACGTCGGTGAGGTTGACGGGCGCTACCGGACCATCACGGTTGGACGGACGACGGCCCGCCTGCTGCTGGCCAAGAACCCCGCGGGCTGGCACGAGGTGCTCGACCTGCTGGCCGTGAGCCGCGACCCCGTCGTCATCTCGATCAACTCCCGAGTCCCCGACGGACGGGACGTGTCGTGGCTGTGGGACGTCGCCTTCGAGCGGTTGACGGGCCGGCCCGTGTTCGTGACCGGTGAGCGGTGGCGCGACCTCGGCGTCCGCCTCCGGTACGCGGGCGTCGATCACGAGCATCGCCCGAGCGTCGAGGCCGCCCTCGAGTCGCTCCCGCCGGGTCGGGCCGACGTGGTCGCCAACTACACCAGCTTCCAGTCCCTCATCCGCCATGCCGCGACCGCTCCGGAGGGAGCCACCGATGCCGCCGCCTGATTCAGCCGTCGGGATCGTGGCCTTGTATCCGAGCCTCCTCGGCACTTACGCCGACGGCGGCAACGTGACCGTGCTCGAGCAGCGCCTGGCGTGGCGGGGCATCCCCGCCGAGGTCGTCACCGTCGAGGTGGGCGAGCCGGTGCCCGCGACCGGCGACCTCTACGTCCTAGGCGGCGCCGAGGACGGGCCTCAGAGCCTGGCCACCGATGTCCTGGCGGCCGACGGCGCGCTGTCGCGTGCGGCCGACCGCGGGGCCGTCATCTTCGCCGTGTGCGCCGGGCTGCAGATTCTCGGCACGTCGTTCTCGGTCAGCGGCGGCCGCCAGCGCGATGGCCTGGGGCTGGTCGACATCGCGACCCGTCGGGGCGAGCGCCGAGCGGTCGGCGAGATCCTGGTCGAGCCGACGCCCGATCTCGGTCTCCCGATGCTGTCGGGCTACGAGAACCACGGCGGCGTGACGGCGCGGGGGCCCGGCGTCGAGCCCCTCGGGAGGGTGGCCTACGGCGTGGGCAACGGCGACGGCACCGAAGGCTTCGTCCGGGGCCGCATCCTCGGCACCTACCTGCACGGTCCCGGGCTGCCCCGCAACCCGGCGCTCGCCGACCTCGTCCTGTCGTGGGTCGCGGGCCCGCTCGAGCCCCTCGACGACAGCGATGCGGCCGCCCTGCGCGACGAGCGGGTCGAGGCTGTCGGCCGGGGCGCCACCAGCTGGGCCAAGCGGTGGCTCGACCGGCGTTCTCGCGTCGCCCGCGCCGTCTAAGCCAGGCCGCGGACGATGGCGGCTCCGCCGCCGATCACGGCCAAGACCAGCGTGGCCCGACGGGCGGCATCGGGTGACACCCGCCCGCGCAGGACCAAGCCGAGGGTGAGGCCGGCCACCATGGCGACCACCAATGAGACGCCGGGCATGACGATGCCGATGGTGAGGGCGGCCACGATGTTGAGGGCGAGGAAGTAGGCCTGCAGCGTCGCTCGCATGTCGGCGGGTGGCCAGCCCGCGCTGATGGCGTAGAGAGCCGCGGCCGGGCCGCCGATGGCCGCCGTCACGTTCATGGCCCCACTGATGGCTCCGGCGACCACCGCGCCGCCCCGACCCCGGAGGTTCGAGAATCGGCCCCTGGCCACGGCGAGGGCGGCCACGATGGTGAGGAGGCCGCCCGCAAGGGCGAGGGGCCCGGGGTCGGCGTCCTTGACCGCCAGGGCGACGAGTGGGGTGGCGATGGCGGCGGGGACGAATAGAAGGGCGGCTTCGCCCATCCGCACCCGGCGGTGCTCGGCGGCCAGCAGCACCACGTTCAGCCCGCTCCCGAGGACGAGCGAGATGCGCACGCCGTCGTGGGGGCCGAGCAAGGCGATCAGGAAGGGTGCCGAGACCAGCGAGAAGCCGATGCCGGTGATGCCCTGCACCAAGGCACCGGCTGCCACAGCCAGGGCGGCGAGCAGGATCACCGGCCGACGCTACCGCCGGGCCCCATTAGCCTCGGGTGATCGGCGACAGCGCGCAGGACGACGACGAAGCACTGGTGCGGGCCGCCAACCGGGCGTTCTACGACGCCTTCGAGCGCCGCGACCTCGACGCCATGTCCGACGTGTGGGAGCGGTCGGAGCGCGTCCTCTGCGTCCACCCGGGATGGAAGCCATTGCGGGGCTGGGGGCCGGTGTCGGGCTCGTTCTTCGCCTTGTTCCAGGGCCCGTCGCAGCTGCAGTTCATCCTCACGGACGAGCAGGTCGAGACCGCCGGTTCGATGGCGTGGGTGTCGGTCGACGAGAACATCCTCGGTGACCAGACGGGGGCGATGGTGTCGGCCGTGAACGTGTTCCGTCGTGAGGAGGACGGGCCGTGGCGCATGGTCTGCCACCACGGCTCGGTGGTCACTGTCCCCAGCGAGACTGAAGAAGACTGACCAGCTCCTCGGCGTTGGCGACGGCGTGGTCGCGCCAGCAGTTGTTCATCACGAGGTGCACCTCGTCGGCCGAGCCGGCCAGCTCGTCGACGGCCGGTAGCCACCCCTCGAGCTCGTCCCGCGAGTAGCGGTAGTCGTAGTGCCACGTCGGACGGGGAGGCCCCCACGCGTCCTCATCGTCGGGGTGCCCGTAGAAGCGGACCATGGCGACCGAGCTTGTGGCGGCCACGACCCGCGGCAGCTGCGGCGCGTCGACGCACACGAAGGTGAGGTCGAGGTGCTCGAAGAGCGACAGGGTGTCCTCGCAGCCCTCGTCGCTCACCCATCGGGGGTTGGTGACCTCGACGGCAAGGCGATGGTCGGGCAGCCGGCTGCGCAGATCGGTGAGGAGCGCCCGGCTCGTGTCTCCCGGCTTCATCCAATGGGGAAGCTGGAAGAGCACCACGCCGATGCGTCCGGCCTCGACCAGGGGCGACAGGGCGTGGGCGAAGCGAGCCCAACACTCGTCGATGGCGGCCTTCGAGAGGTGGGAGGCGTAGAGGCGGGGCCGGTCGCGGGCCTCGGGCTGCACCTCGTCCTGCAGATCGGGCCACAGCGAGGTCGGCAGGGCGGGCTGGCCCGAGAACAGCGACCAAGCCCGCACGTCGATGGTGAAGCCCTCGGGTGTGCGCTCGACCCACTGCCGGCACACGTCGGCGGTGGGAGGGAAGCGGTAGGTCGAGTCCATCTCGACCAGGGGCAGCCGGCTGGCGTAGAAGGCCATGCGATCGGCGGCCTTGGCGGCTGACCGCGGGTACCAACCGCTCTCCTTCACCAGCGATCGGTCGGACCAGGACGCGGCGCCGGCTAGGACGCGCCCACCGCCCAGCGTGACCGTTTTCGCGCGGGAGCCCTCGGGTACCTCACTATCAGGGGCCATAGCGACCACGGCGGCGAAGAGTGCGACGAACTCTCCAACTCGATGTGCCAGCGGATGCCAGCATGCTCAACCCGACCCGTCGAGTCGTCGAAGCCCTCCTCGAACCCGAGGGAGCCCGCGACGCGGTCGACGACGTCATCCTCGCCGTTGACGAAGCCTGCTCAAACGTCATCCGCCACGCCTTTCCCGGCGGAGCCGGGTCCTATGTGCTGCGGGCCCACATCGACGATGCCACCATCGATCTCGAGATCGAAGACAACGGCGTCGGCGTCGATGTCGGGACCATCGACCTGCACGCGCCGGTCGACTGGGAGGCGACGTCGGGACGCGGCCTGAGCATGATTCGCCAGCTCATGACCTCGGTCGAGATCGAGTCGAGCACCCCGCCGGGTGGCACCCGCCTGCGGATGCGCAAACAGTTCGTGTCCTAGCTTCGGCGCGCCGGCCGCAGCCGGCTGACCAGTTGGCGGCGGCGGTCGGCGACGATGGCAGCGCGCGCCGCGTTGGCCCCGCACGCGCCGTGCACGCCGCCGCCGGGGTGGGCCGAGAACGAGCCGAGGAAGAGACCCGGAACGGGCGTCTCGGACCGTCCGAAACCCGGGGTGGGGCGGAAGACGAGCTGCTGGTAGAGGGCGGCCGAGCCGCCGTTGATGGCACCTTGGCGGAGGTTCTCGTCGGCCTCTTGCAGGCCCGGCGGGGTGAAGATGTGCCGGCCCCTGATGCGCGACCGGAAGCCGGGGGCGAGGGCCTCGACCCTGGCCTCGATGCGGTCGGCGAAGGTCTCGGCCTCAGCCTTGTCCCACGAGCCGGTGAGCTCGCCGGCCGCGTCGCCCTTGGTGACCTGCGGGACGTGGGTGTAGGCCCACGCCGTCTCCTTGCCCGAAGGCTGGCGGGTGGGGTCGGTCATCGACTGCTGACCCATGAGGAGGAAGGGCTTGTCGGGGATCTGGCCGGTGGCGATCTGGGCCGTCGTCATGGTGAGCTCGTCGACGCTGTCGCCCACGTGGACGGTCCCGGCCTGGCGGGCCGGTTCGGCTGTCCACGGGACCGGACCGTCGAGGTTCCAGTCGACTTTGAAGGTGGCGTCGTCGAGCTCGAAGTGCTTGAGGTCCTCGAGCATCTGGTGGGGGAGGTGGTCGGGGCCAACCAGGTCGAGGTAGAGCTGGGGGGCGACCACGTCGGCGACGACCGCCCTGGTGGCCTCGACCTCGGTGCCGTCGGCCAGGCGAACGGCGACGGCCCGTCCGTTCCGGACGATCACCTTGTCGACTCGCATGTCACAGGTGACGGAGACGCCCCGCGAGGCCAGGCGCTTCACCATGGCGGTCGTCAGGCTGGCGGCACCGCCTTCGGGGACGGGCCAGCCGAAGGACTGGCCGAGGCAGAGCATGATCCATCCGAAGATCCCGCCCGCCGCGGCCTCGGGAGCGAGGGCGGCGTGGAGGGCGTTGCCGGCGAGCAGGCGACGGCTGGCCTCGCCCTCGAAGCTCTCGGCGCCCATGCGCCGGGCCGGCAACATGCCGAAGCGGGCGAAGCGGAGGAGGTCGAAAGGCGGCATCGACGTCGCCAGTCGAAGTCCGGCCCTCACCGGCGGGAAGGGCGCCATGAGGGCACCGAGCAGGGGCTTCTCGACCCGCTGCCATTGGCCATAGAGGGCGCGCCAGCGGTCGCCGTCGCCCGGCGAGGTCTCGTCGAGCGAGGCCGCGGTGCGATCGAGATCTTGGGACACGGCCGGGCAGCTGCCATCGGACGATGGATGGGCCACGACAAGGGGCGAGCGTCTCCACTCGAGGCCGTGGATCCCGAGGTCGAGGCCGGCGATGTGAGGCGAGGCGACGGCCAGCGGATAGAACGAGCTGAACAGGTCGTTGGTGTACCCGGGCTCGATGAGCTCGCCGGATCGGACCGCGCCGCCGGGTTCGGGTTGGGCCTCGAAGACCGCCACCGACCAGCCGTGATCGGCGAGGTGGTTGGCGGCCACGAGCCCGTTGGGCCCGGCCCCGATGACGACGGCGTCGGGCATGGTGCGAGTTTACGGGCGACTGGTATGGGGCTAGTACCTGGGGGTGACCGATGCGGCCGCCTGGGGGGTTGATCCCGGGTACTACGACGTTCGCGGGCAGTGGAAGGCGGCGCCCAAGGCCACGGTCGATGCCCTCCTCGATGCCATGGGTGCGACCGACGGCCCGCCACCCGGCCTGGGCCAGGACAACCCGGTGTGGGTGGCCAAGGCGGGCGACCGGGTCCGGGTCGACGGGCCGTGGACCCTCACGACCGAGGACGGTGGCGCCCTCGAGGGCGAGGGACGGCTGCCGCGCGACCTGCCCCTGGGCTACCACTCGTTGCAGCGGGCCAGCGACGGTCGCCACGTCCGCCTCATCGTCAGTCCCGGCGCCTGCCATCTTCCCCCCGACCTCCGGGCCTGGGGATGGGCCGTGCAGCTCTACTCCCTGCGGTCTCGGTCGAGCTGGGGCGTGGGCGACCTCGGCGACCTCCGCCGCTTCGGCCAGTTCGCGGCCGAGGGTGGGGCCGACGTGGTCATGCTCAACCCGCTGCACGCATCCCTGCCCGACCTGCCCCAGCAAGCCAGCCCCTACTACCCCAGCAGCCGGTGCTTCCGGAACCTGCTCTACCTGCGGGTGGCCGAGGTCGCCGGGGCGGCCCAGGCCGGCGCCGACCTCGAGAAGCTCGACCGCCAAGGCCAGGCTCTCAACCGCGAGCGCCGCATCCGCCGCGACGACATCTACGAGCTGAAGGTCGGCGCCCTCGAGACGATCTACGCCGGCTTCAGCGGCGACGCCGACTTCGAGCGCTACCGCTCGGCTGCCGGCCCCACCCTCGCGGGCTACGCCACCTTCTGCGCCCTGGCCGAGATGCACGGTGGGTCGTGGCGGACGTGGCCCAAGGCGGTCCGCCATCCGTCCGGGTCCGGCGTGGCCGAGTTCCAAGCCGACTTCGAGCGTCGCATCCAGTTCCACCAGTGGGTGCAATGGCTCATCGACCGCCAGCTCCGGGCCGCCGGCGATTCGATCGGGCTGGTGCAGGACATCGCCATCGGCGTCGACCCGGCGGGGGCCGACGCCTGGCTGTGGCAGGAGGCCTTTGCCGACGACATCCGGGTCGGTGCGCCGCCCGACGAGTTCAATCTCGACGGCCAGGACTGGGGCCTGCCGCCCTTCGACCCATGGAAGCTGCGGCTGGCCGGGTTCGAGCCCTTCGTCCAGACGGTGCGGGCCATGTTCGCCCACGCCGCCGGGCTCCGGTTCGACCACGTGATGGGTCTGTTTCGGCTCTTCTGGATCCCACCGGGTGCAGGGCCGGCCGATGGCACCTACGTGCGCTACCCCTGGGAGGAGCTGCTCGACATCCTCGCCCTCGAGAGCCACCGGGCCGGGGCGTGGGTGGTCGGCGAGGATCTCGGCACGGTCGAGGACTTCGTCCGTCACGAGCTGGCTCGACGCAACGTGCTGTCGTACCGGTTGCTCTGGTTCGAGCCCGAGCCGCCACCCGAGTGGCCGGCCCAGTCGATGGGAGCGGTGACCACCCACGACCTTCCGACCATCGCCGGCATGTGGACGGGCAAGGACGTCGAGCGCCAGCGCCAGATTGGATTGACCGCCAACGAAGAGGCGTCCGTCGAGCTGCGTCGGCGAGTGCGGGGCTGGCTCGGCGTCGATGGCGACGCGCCGGTCTCCGAGGTCGTCGACGGCTGCCACCGGCTGCTGGCGTCGGCCTCGTCGATGGTGGTGACGGCGACGCTCGATGATGCCCTCGAGGTCGAGCCCCGCCCGAACTATCCGGGGACGACGACCGAGAACCCCAACTGGTCGGTGGCGCTGCCCATCCCGCTCGAGGAGATCGAGGTCGACCCTCGGGTCCGGCGGGTGACCGAGACGATGGCGGAGCGGCGCCACCAATAGGGTGGGGGAGTGGACCTCCCCGTCATGCCGCCCGTGAAGCCCATGCTGGCCAAGCTGGCTCGTGAGCTGCCGGCGTCCGAGGGCGTGTCGTACGAGCCGAAGTGGGACGGCTTCCGCTGCATCGTGTTCCGGGACGGCGACGAAGTGGTGTTGGGGTCGCGCAACGAGAAGCCGCTGACCCGCTACTTCCCGGAGCTGGTCGAGTCGGTGAAGGCGGCACTGCCCGATCGGGTGGTGCTCGACGGCGAGATTGTCATCGCCTCGGAGTCGGGCCTCGACTTCGACGCCCTGCAGCTGCGGATCCACCCCGCCGAGTCGCGGATCAAAAGGCTGGCGGCCGAGATCCCGTCCTCGTTCGTGGCCTTCGACCTCTTGGCGATGGGCGACGACGACCTGCGGGCTTCGCCGTTCTCGGCTCGTCGCGCCGGGTTGGAGGCGGTGCTGGACGGAGTGAAGCCGCCGGTGTACCTGACGCCGGCCACCACCGATCGTTCCCTGGCCGCCGACTGGTTCGACCGTTTCGAGGGGGCCGGGCTCGACGGCGTGGTGGTGAAGCCGCTCGGCCTGCCTTACGAGGAGGACAAGCGGACGATGGTGAAGGTGAAGCACGAGCGCACCGCCGATTGCGTGGTGGCCGGGTTCCGGTGGCACAAGTCGGGTGGCGTGGTCGGCTCGCTGCTGCTCGGGTTGTTCGACTCGGAAGGATCGCTGCACCACGTCGGTGTGACCGCCTCGTTCACCATGGCCCGGCGCAAGGAGCTGGTCGACGAGGTCTCGTTGTACAGGGCCGGTGCGGGTGAGAATCACCCGTGGTCGGGGTGGGCGACGATGTCGACCGAGGGTCCCAACGTGGGCCATCGCTGGGCGGCCAAGAAGGACATGAGCTTCGAGCTGCTCCGGCCCGACCTGGTGTGCGAGGTGGCCTACGACCACCTCCAGGGCGAGCGCTTCCGCCACGCCACTACCTTCCGCCGCTGGCGCCCAGACCGCGACCCGTCCTCGTGCACGTACGACCAACTCGACACCGCTGTCCCCTCCGAGCTGGCCGCCGTCTTCAGCGCCTGACCCGACCCCCGACTTCGTCTAGGTGACGGGGAAGCCCTTGGTCGAGGGCCAGACGGTGATGAGGCTCATGCGACCGTCGTCGGCGAACTCGCCGAAGTCGGTGCCGCCGCTGCGGGTTCCGTCGGGCATCGTCCAGACGAAGCTGTAGCGGAAGAAGTTGTGGAGCACCTCGATGTCGGTGGTGACCTCGACGTTCACGCCGCCGCCACTGCGTCCCCGCTCGCTGCCCTTGACGTCGGCATCCGGGGCGCTCTGGAAGGCCTCGCCGATGCCGTCGCCGATCATCTTGGCCACCTCGTCCAACCCGTGCAGCCGGCCGAGCTGGGGGTCCATGAAGACCACATCGTCGGTGCAGCATTTCCGCAGCGCCTCGACCCGCGCCGCGTGGTCGGGCGCGAACCATGCCCTGCCGTACTGCACCAAGCACTCTTCCGGCGTCATCGGTATCCCCCTCTGTCTGGCCGCCATCTTGTCAGCCGGCTCGCCCCAGCGGATCCGTGACTCGGCATTCGGCCGTGGTTTTCCGCAATAGCGCTGAAAATCACGGCCGAAGCCGGCCGGACGACCCCGGGGTCAGTCCCAGCCGGCGCGGGTGCGGAACTCGGATGTCGAGTTGGTGTGGGGGTAGGGCTCGTCGGGGACGGGGACGCCGAGGGCCGAGCAGAGCGGCTCCCAACCGTCGCCGGGATGCCACTCGACGAGGCGGTCGCGGGGTGCGGTGGCACGGACGTCGGCGTTGTGGGCCTCGTAGGCGGCGATGGCCTTGTCCTTGTCGAGCACGTCGGGGGTGAAGGTGTTGGCCAGGAGACCTTTGAGCATGGCGGACCACGGGCTGGGCTCGAAGGCCTTCTCGGGGCGGAAGCCCTCGAGGATGGTCCGGTCGGCGCTCTTCCACCAGGCCTCGGAGTCCCGGCTCGACAGCAGGATGACGGCGTCGGGATAGACCTCGCTGATCGGCTTCCAGAAGGCGGACGAGGGCCAGTCGACGGTGGCGTCGAACTCGGCGAACATCGCTTCCCAGTCGACGGGCTCACCCTTGGCCGCGGCGTGCCATAGGGGGACGTCGTCGGGCCGGCCGAAGACCTCGAGCATGTGGTAGCAGCGCCCGCCGAGCAGCACCTCGAGCGCCGTCTTCAGCGAGTGCGTCCCCGTTCGACCGAGCCCGGCACCGATCACGCGCAACGTCATTCGGATCCCTCCTCGTCAGCGTCGGCCTTTCGGGCCCGGCTGGGCTGCACCCGCTTGGGCTCGCCCTTCATCTTGGGAAAGTTCGGGGGCCACGGCGCATCCCCGAGCCCCTCCATCTCGTCCCGCTCCGAGAGGTCGAGCAGGCTCTGCAGCGAGTACTCGACGTCGTCGATCGCCGCCGCCGGATCGCCGATCTGGGCGAAGCGGGCGGGGACGGTCGCCAATGTCAGGTCGAGGGGCTCGACATCGGGGACCTCGTCCCAGGTGAGAGGGGACGACACCTTGCCCTCGGGGTTGTTGCGCACCGAGTAGGCCGAGGCCACGGTGCGATCGCGGGCGTTCTGGTTGAAGTCGATGAAGACCCGCTCGCCTCGCTGCTCCTTCCACCACGCCGAGGTCGCCTCGTTGGGCATACGGCGCTCGACCTCGCGGGCCAACGCCAAAGCCGAGCGACGGACGCCGAGGAAGTCCCACTCCGGCTTCACCCTCACGTTGATGTGGATGCCTCTCGAACCCGATGTCTTGGGGAAGCCGGCCAAGCCGTGCTCGTCGAGCACCTCGCGCACGCACAGCGCCACTTGGCGGACGGTCTCGAACGCCACGCCGGGCTGGGGATCGAGGTCGACGCGCAGCTCATCGGGATGGTCGACGTCGTGGCGCCGCACCGGCCACGGGTTCAGGTCGAGGCAACCGAGGTTGGCGGCCCACGCCACGTGGGCCACGTCGACGGGGCAAAGCTCCTCGGCCGACCGGCCTGAAGGGAACGACACGGTGACCGTCTCGAGCCAGTCGGGCCGGCCCTTCTCAGGCACTCGCTTCTGGAAGAAGAAGTCGCCCTCGGCTCCGTTGGGGAAGCGCTTCAAAACCGTCGGCCGCTCGTACACACCGCGCAGGGCGCCCTCGCCCACGGCCACGTAGTACTTGACGAGGTCGAGCTTGGTCTCGCCCCGGGTCGAGAAGAAGACCTTCTCCGGGTTGGTCACGGTGACGGTCTTGCCGCCCACCTCGAGGTCGACCGACTCGGCCTTAGCCACGACGCCTCCACCGGCGTCGGCCGCTGGCGCTCTCCGAAGCGCTCTCCGAAGCGGAAGCCGAGGCGGAAGCCGGAGCGGACGACGAACGCCATGCCGCTTCCTGCTGACCCAACTCGCCCTGAGGCTTGCCCTTGGCCTCGCCCCACACCTCGAGGGCGGCTCGCTGCCAGTTGGCCTCGGCCCCCAAGCGGGTCAGCAGGCCGCGCAGGCCTTCGGTGGCCCGCTTCAGGACCGCCAGCTCGGGCGGCGGCGCCATGAGGGGGACCAGGTGGCGGATGTCGAGTCCGGCCTCGACCGCCTCCTGCAGCTCGGGGGCCCGTCCGATGGGCGAGACGGGGCCCACAGCGTCGAGGGCGAGGTGATCCCATCCCCGTCGCAGCAATGAGGCTACGACCGAGTCGGGCGCGTCGGGGACGCGGGGGATCAGCCCGGCTTCCTCGGCCACTCGCCGTCCGCCGGTCTCGTCGCCGTCGATGACCAGGCGGCGCAACGTCCGCCGGAGACCGTCGGCCAACTCGGGCGGCAGGGTCGAGCACAGGCCGAAGTCAAGGAAGCTCACCCGGCCGCCTCCGTGGAAGATGTAGTTGCCGGGGTGCGGGTCGCCGTTGAAGAAGCGCAGCTCGAAGATCGAACGTAGGGCGAAGCGGAAGATGGCCTCGCCGGCCAGGCTGCGCTCGGTTTGCGACCAGGTGGCGACGACTTCGTCGAAGCGGGTGCCTTCGGCCAGCGAGCTGGTGAGCACCCGCCCGGCCGACAGCGAGGCGATGGGCTCGGGTATGGAGATGAACGGGTGGCCGGCGAAGGCGGCGCGTAGCCGCTGCTGGTTGGCCAGCTCGGTCCGGTAGTCGAGCTCCTCGAGCAGCCGGTCGCGAAACTCGCCGAAGAGGGCACTGGGGTCGAGTGTGTCGAACAGCTCCGAGGTCGGTGTGTCTTGCCGGGCACTCATCTTGGTTGCCGTATCGACCAACGCCTGGATGCTGCCGACGTCGGCGCGCAGGGCGTCGCTGGCCCCCGGGTACTGCACCTTCACGGCGACGTCCCGTCCGTCGCGAGTCCTGGCGCGGTGGACCTGACCGACCGACGCGGCGGCCATGGGCTCGTCCGACCACGTGGCGAAGATCTCGTTGGGAGGTCGACCCAGCTCCTCCTCGACGACGGCGGCCGAGGCCGAGCCGTCCATCCCCGTGGCGTCCTGTTGCAGGGTCGACAACGCGGCGCGCCAGGCCTCGGGTAGGTCGTCGTCGGTGTAGCTCTCCATCTGGCCGACCTTCATCAACAGGCCCTTCATGTCAGCCATAGCTGAAACCACTTGGTTCGCCGTCTTCTCCTCGAGGCGGCGATCGAGCTCGGCCTTCTTCTCGTCGCCGGCGAAGCTGCGCTGGACCCGGTCGACGGCGACGGTGGCGCCCACCTTCGAACCCACCGATGCCGTCTTCAGGCCCCGAGCGAGCTTGGTGCGCTGGGCGACCCCCGACGCCTTACGCTTCCTGCGCGCTTGGGCCGACCGCACCTGAGATATGGCGCCCGCTCCGGCGACGGCGACGAGCCCGGCGACGAGCCCGGCGACGAGCCCGCGGCGACCGGCGCTCACGTCGACGCCACCGACTTGGCGGCCAGCCACGCTGCCTCCTGCTCGCCCAAGGGCGTCGAGGGCGGGCCGTCGACCTGGGGCCACAGCTCCTCGGCGATCCGTCGCCAGTTGGCGGTGGCGTTGAGCTGGGCCAGCAAGGCGTAGAGGCCGAGGTTGATGCGCTGGATGATCACGAAGGCGGGCGACACGTTCGCGTAGCGGGTGATCTCTCCGAGCTCGCCGGTCCACGTGAACATGCGCCGCACCGTCTCCGAGGCGTACTCGTGGGTGAAGGTGCGGGGCTCGTCGTTTTGGATGATCTCGTAGAAGTGCCCGAAGTAGTACGCCATCTGCTCGTTGGAGAAGGGGGCGTCCCTCACAACGAGCCCCGTCTCCTCGAGATCGCGCCGGTAGGCCACCAGGTCGGGCTTCAGCACGATGTGGTCGATCATGCTCGAGAGCTGGGCGATCTCGTTCGGCGTGTAGTGCTTGACCAAGCCGAAGTCGAGGAACGTGACTTTGCCCCCGCCGTGAAAGAGGTAGTTGCCGGGGTGCGGGTCACCGTTGAACGCCCGCATGCGGTAGATGCTGCGGAAGACGAACCGGTAGATCGTCTCGGCCGCGAGGTCCTTCTCGCCCTGGCTCCACGACTCGAGCTCGGAGAAGCGGGCGCCATCGACCAGCTCGGTGGTGAGCACCCTCTTGGTCGACAGCTCGGGCAAGACATCGGGGATGTGGATGAAGGGATGATCGCGGTAGAAGTCGCGGAACAGCTGCTGATTGAGCGCTTCCTGGCGGTAGTCGAGCTCCTCGGTCAGCCGCTCCCGCAGCTCGGCGACGAGGGGCTTGGCGTCGAAGCCCGGCAGCATCATCCCCATCAGATTGATGATGACGTCGGAGTTGTCGAGGTCGGCGAGGATGGCCTGGTCGACGCCCGGGTATTGGACCTTGACCGCCACCGCCCGCCCGTCATGGGTGAGGGCCCGGTGCACTTGCCCGATCGAGGCCGCCGCGATCGGGGACGGGTCCCACTCGGCAAAGACCTTCTCGGGCGGGAGGCCCAGCTCGGTCTCGATCACACCCGCGGCCAGGTCGCCGCTCATTGGGGGCGCGTCCTGCTGCAGCTGGGCCAGGGCCTGGCGCATGGGCTCGGGCAGTCCGTCATCGAGATACGACGCCATCTGGCCCAGCTTCATGAGGGCGCCCTTCATGTTGCCGAGAGCCTCGGTCACCTGGGCGGCGGCCTTCATCTCGAGCTCGGCGTCGAGCGCCTGCTTGCGCTCGGCCGAGGCGAAGAC
>JAUTXA010000219.1 GCA_030838265.1 Actinomycetota bacterium
CGGCCCAGGGTGCGGCCATGCCTCGCAGGGGTGTTGCTAGCCCTACCCCGCCGAGAGGAAGAGGAGGACTGCCTTCACCCTGCGGTGGACGTCGGGCTCCTCGGAGAGACCCAGCTTCAGAAAGATCGAGTTGATGTGCTTCTCGACGGCCCGCTCACTGAGCACGAGGGCGGCGGCGATGCCGGCGTTGTTCTTGCCCTGGGCCATCTCCGAGAGGACCTCGCTCTCCCGGGGGGTGAGCCGGGCGAGGGGCGACTGGGCGCTGGTGCGGGCCGAGACGAGGGCCTCGACCACCTTGGGGTCGATGACCGAGCCTCCGCTGGCCACCTGCTTGACGGCGGCCAGCAGCTGCTCGACGTCAGAGACACGCTCCTTGAGCAGGTAGGCCCGTCCCCCTGAGCCCTTCTCGAGAAGGGCCAAGGCATAGCCGGGATCGACGTATTGCGAGAGCACGACGACGCCGGTCTCGGGGTGGGTGTCGCGCAGCCGCTCGGCCGCCCGGATGCCCTCGTCGGTGCCGGTGGGGGGCATGCGGATGTCGGTGATCACCACGTCGGGCTTCTCGTCGTCGACCATGGCGAGCAACCCGTCGTAGTCCTCGCACACGCCGACCAGCTCGAGGTCGGTCTGCGTCTCGATGAGGCGTTTTATGCCCTCACGGACCAGATAGTTGTCCTCGGCCAGGACGAGGCGGAGTGCCACAGCCGGGCAGGCTACTTGCGGGCGTCCTGCCCCACCGTCTCCCAGGCGAGGCGCTCGGCCTGCTGAGGGTCGTCCTCGACGCGGCACTCGGCGCCCAACACCATCGTCGCCCGCCGGCCGGAGTCGTAGGTGGGCCAGTCGGGCAAGGTCGGGGCGGCCGGGCGGCCGGTGCGGGCGAAGCTCAGCCAGGCGTCTTGCACGGCGGTGGCCAAGGCCCGGGCCTCGGGGCCGTCGCCCACGAACATGGCGGCGCGGGGCTCGGTCAGCGAGCCGAACACGAACGGGATCTCGACCACGTGGCACGACCCGAGGAGGCCCTCCAGCATGGGCGACGGCCACGTGAACAAATACATGAAGGTGGCTGACGCGGCGGCCGCGGCGTGGGCCGCGGCCAGCTCGATGGCCGGTTGGCGGAAGGCGACGTCGGCGAACATCGAGTTGCCCAGGTCCTGAGGGGACACGCCGTCGCCCCGCGCCGACCGAGCGTCCCGGAGGGCGTCGACCAGGCGCTGGGCCTGGCCGGGGTAGGACTGCTCCCACCGCTGCACCAAGCCGGCGTCGTCGAGCTGACGGAAGGTGGGGTCGCCGAGGTTGAACGTGTTGCCCTCGTCGAGGTTGGTGCCCACGAGGATGTCGACGTCGCCCGATGCGCCGCCGACCACCCGGTCGAGCGGCGGGGCGGGCAGGACATCACCGTCGATCTCGGGCTGGAAGGGAAGGCGCGAGAGCTTCTTGCGCAGGGCGTCCTGTGTGCGCGTGGTGGCGGCGACGAGGGCAGCCATCGGGAGGTCGCGGACCTTGTGGGCGTCGGCCCGAGTCAGGCCGACCTCGCCGAGAAAGTGCTCGGCGGTCCGCGTCGCCCGCTCGGCGTCGCTGACGTAGACGCCCGTCCCGCTCTGGAGGATGGCGCGGTGGAACAGCCCATCGGAGGCGGGCACGCCCAGCTGGGTGCCGATGCTCATGGCGCCGGCCGACTCGCCGAAGATCGTCACGTTGTCGGCATCGCCCCCGAAGGCGGAGATGTTCGCGGCCACCCAGCGCAGCGCCGCCACCTGATCGACGAGGCCCACGTTGGCGTCAGCTTCGACACCGACGCGGTGGAGCGGAAGGAACCCGAGGGCGCCCAGCCGGTAGTTGATGGTCACCACCACGACGTCGCCCCGTTGGGCGAGCAGAGAGCCGTCGTACCACTTCTGGCTCCCGGCGCCAGTGACGTAGGCCCCACCGTGAATCCACACCATGACGGGGCGCTTGCCGTCGTCGGCGGCGGGTGTCCAGACGTTCAGGGTCAGGCAGTCTTCGTCCTGCTCGGCAAAGGGGATGCCGGGCATGGTTCCCGCTCCCTCGGGTTGGGGCGCCGACTTCCCGTACTCGAGGGCGGGGCGCACTCCGGCCCAGGGCAGCGGCGGCTCGGGGGCCCGGAAGCGGAGCTTGCCGACGGGCGGTTGGGCATAGGGGATGCCCTTGAACGCCACGACGCCAGGCAATCGGCCGGGCCCGCCCTCGAGCTTGCCGGACGCGGTGTCGACGATCGTGGCCATGACGACCAGTGTTCCCCACCCGCGCCGCCATCGGCACTTCGGCTAAGCCGGAGGCTGTCATGGACGCCACCGGCACCGACACCGCCCGCTTCCGCCGGGCCATCTCGGCCATCGATGCCCTCAACGCCGGCGACCCCAACTCGCTCGACGTGCGGGGCGACGTGCGGCCCAAGGCGCTGGGCGAAGCCGAACTGGCGACCGAGTGGATCGAGCGCCTCGTCACCTCTCCCAGCGAGGGCTTGCTGCTGGCCACCCGCGCTCACCATCTCCGCCGCTGGGAGATCCCTCGGGCCACCTACCCCGAGGGGCGTAACGGTTACCTGCGGTGGAAGCGCGACCTGCACAAGCACCACGTCGAGGCCGTCGGCCGCGTGCTGGCGCACGAGGGATACGGCGCGGAAGACATCGCCCGGGTGCAAGACATCGTCCGCAAGAAGGGCATCAACCGGACGCCCGACGCCGAGGTGCAGGCCCTCGAGGACGCCCTGTGCCTGGTGTTCATCGAGACCCAGTACGCCGAGTTGGCGGCCAAGGTCGATGACGACGTGAAGATGTCCGAGATCGTCGACAAGACGTTGGAGAAGATGAGCGAGAGGGGACGGGCCTTCGCCGCCGCCCTGATGGGCTGACGGTTCGAATTCTTTGCCGCCTTTGCCCGCTCGACTCCCATTTGGTCCACGGGTTCCGGCGTCCCGTCGAGGGTGCCCCGCCATACTCGGAGAGCGAGCCTGGGGGGAAGGCGGACCGCAGCATGAAGCGAAGGGGCTCGGTCCGATGACCACGGTCACCGTCTCGGTCGTGTTCACCGACCTGGTCGGCTCGACCGAGATGGGCGCGCGCCTCGGCCCGGCGGCAACCGAGGATCTCCGATCGGTCCACTTCGGCATCCTGCGCGACGCCATCTCGGCGGCGGGCGGCACCGAGGTGAAGAACCTGGGCGACGGGCTCATGGCGGTGTTCCCCAGCCTCGGAGGCGCCCTGCAGGGCTCGGTCGAGATGCAGCTCGGGATCGCGCGCCACAACCGGCGCGGCGCCGAGCCCCTCTCGATCCGGGTCGGGCTGAGCAACGGCGACGCGACCGAGGAAGACGGCGACTACTTCGGCGAGCCGGTGGTCGAGGACTCACGACTCTGCGCCCGAGCCGATGGCGGCCAGATCCTCACCACCGACGTCGTGAAGACCCTGGCCCGACGGACCGACTTCAAGTTCGAGCCCATCGGAGCGCTCGAGCTGAAGGGCCTGCCCGAACCGGTGGACGGCTTCGCGGTGACGCGGGCCAAGGGCATCGACAGCCGCGCCGTCCCCCTCCCGAACCGCCTGGCCCAGCCCTACGGCTTGGCCTTCTGCGGACGGGCGACTGAGCGCGAGATCCTGAGCCAGCTCTGGAAGCAGGCCAACACCGGCGAGCACCGCCTCGCCCTGCTGGCCGGTGAGGCGGGCATGGGCAAGACCCGCCTGTCGACCGAGGTGGCCATCGCCGCTCACGGCGACGGTGCCACCGTCCTCTACGGCCGGTGCGACGAGGAGATCGGCCTTCCCTACCAGCCGTTCGTCGAGGCCCTCGAGCACTGCGTCGAGCACGCCGACCCCAAGGTGCTGGCGGCCCACGTCGAGCGCTTCGGCGGCGAGGTGGGACGCCTCGCCCCCTCGTTGCGACGTCGCCTCCCCGGCGCGCCCGAGCCGCAGGCCAGCGATCCGGAGACCGAGCGGTACCTCCTGTTCGGGGCGGTCGCCGGCCTGCTGGCCGAGCTCTCGAGCTGTGACCCGGTGGTGCTGATCCTCGACGACCTGCACTGGGCCGACAAGCCGACGTTGCTGCTCCTCGAACATCTGGTGAAGGCGGCGCCGATGGCCGTCCTGGCCATCGCCACGTACCGCGACACCGACCTCTCAGCCGACCACCCGCTCGTCAACACGCTGGCCGACCTGCGCCGCGAACCCAGCGTCGAGCGCATCCCTCTCGTCGGGCTCGACGACAACGACCTGGTGCAGATGATGGAGGAGCTGGCGGGCCACGAGATGGATGAGGACGGGACGGCGCTGGCCCATGCGTTGCGTCGAGAGACAGCGGGCAACCCGTTCTTCGCGGCCGAGCTCCTCCGCCACCTGGCCGAGACCGGCCAGATCGCTCAGGGCGAGAACGGACGATGGAAGGCAGTCGTCGACGTCGAGTCGATGGGCCTGCCCGACAGCGTCCGCGAGGTGGTGGGACGGCGCATCCGTCGTCTGTCGGCCGCCGCCTACGGAGCCCTGTCGGTGGCGGCGGTCATCGGGCGCGACTTCGACCTGGCAACCCTGTGCGCCGTCGATGGGGCCGACGAAGACGCAGTCCTCGTCGCCCTCGAGGAAGCGGTCGAGGCGTCGGTCGTCGCCGAGGTGCCGGGCACAGCCGGCCGCTTCACGTTCGTTCATGCCCTGATGCAGCACACCCTGCACGACGACCTCGGTGCGGCGCGCCGGGCGCGCACCCACGCGAGAGTGGCCGCCGTGCTCGAAGCCGAGCTAGGCGACGAACCCGGTGATCGCATCGGTGAGCTGGCGAACCACTGGCTCGCCGCCACCAAGCCGACCGACACGGCCAAGGCGGTTCTCTACGCGATGAAGGCGGGCGAGCGGGCCTTGTCGTCGCTCGCGCCCCACGAGGCCATGCGCTGGTTCTCGGCGGCCCTTGAGCTGACGTCGACCGGCCTCGACGACGCG